>CAZXSA010000014.1:0-36804 GCA_964642815.1 uncultured Planctomycetales bacterium
ACCGTCATCCTAAATCCAATCAGCAATATGTCTCATTTGCTCTGAAACAATACATCGGTCGCGTCGCACCTCCCCGGCTGTGCCTTGATCTTAAAGAAATAGACCTTGGCGTGGTACTTATAGGCCTGCTTTTCCGGGGGTATCTGGTCAACAAACGCGCCGATGATATAGCCGTCGTCGGTGATCTCCCGGCAGCCGGTGATGGAATAAGGGCGGTAGGTGTCCTTGCTGACCGCGTGGTCGTGCCAGGACTGCCCGTTGTCCCGGCTGACCAGGCACGCAATGTGTCCCGCACTGCTTAAAACGCAATACAGCGGCCCCTTCGGCTGAGCGGCCCGGGCGGCGAAGAAACCGTCCATCCCTGCCAGAGTTAATGTCTCCCCCTTGATGGTCGGGGATACGTCGATTTCCTTTTTTCCGCCGCGCAGATCATAACGCACGTAATGCTGTCGGCTTGGTGTGGTTTGGGCCAGGTAGACAAAATGCAGCTTGCCGTCCTTGACCATAAAGTTGGACAGCCAGGTATGCGAATCGAATTCGTCGTCGAGCGTAATTCGATCGGTCGGCCCGCTTTGATCGCAGACGATCGGCAGGGTCAGAGGCTCGCCGGCGAGCGTTTGCCAGCTTTGTCCACCATCAGCCGACTTCATGACATGAATATCCCAATACATGTACTTATCGAGTTTTTGCGTCGTCCAGGCGGCGTAGAGCGTGCCATCTTGATCCAGGCTGAGTGACGGATACTGCAAACAGGCATCCTTACCTTGCCGCAGGAGGGTACATGACTGGCGTACGGTGCCATCGGGATCGACGATATGAAACGTGTTGTTATGGGCAAAGTAATAGAAGCAAGCTCGTGGTTGGTCGTACAGCATGGAATATTTACCGGCGGCGGAACCGGGGATTTTCGTCACGGCCGGCTCGGCATATCCGGCGGAGGCGCTGAAACGGTAAAAGTAAGAATCCCCACTGACAAAATCCGGCCGGGCCAGAAAGATATCGCTTTTCTCGTTGGTTTCGATTACCGGCGGATTCGTTGCGTCGGTGGCCTCGTGCAGGGTCTTGAACGTTCGCCCACCGTCGGTACTGCGAACCAGACGCCACTGTTGGGCGGTGTACGATTCATTGCGCGTACGAAGGTAGGCCAGAAAGATCCCCATCGGATTGCTCACCACTTTCTGATTGTGGCTCTGAAAGGTGGCGTAACTGGTAGCCTGCTCATCGACGCAGACGATCTCGATAGACTGGATACCGGCGGGTATCGTGGCGGGATCGGCCGGCCGCGATTGAGCGAATACCGGCGCGGCGAGAATTGAAAGAAAACCGGCGGCCGCGCGAAAGAACCGGAAACGAGGAAATTCGCGATGATTGACAAGGTCTGGCCGCATGGAAAATAGCATAGGGGAAACGTGATATCGGCTCAATGCCTATTCCCCTCTTCTCCTTGATTATCGGAACCACGCCGAACAAGTCGGTCGATAAAGAAGTGCCAAGCGAAAACTACCGATAATTGATCCGTGGAGGAAGTTTTTCCGCAATTTGATAGAACGGCAGGCCCTCGCGGCTCGCCTTGGACGCTTTTGGGCATGACCCGATCCATCGACCCGACTTATCGATTGTTAGACGCCTGGCGCGGGATCGCGTGCCTGATGATCGTTGCTTACCATAGTACCATTAGCATTCGGTCGATCGCCCCGGAGCTGGCAAGGACCGTCTGGCCTTGGATGCGTTTCGGATATCTCGGCGTGCCCCTGTTTTTCGTGATCAGCGGCTACTGCATCACCGCGACGGCTGAAGCGCACCGCCGAAAAAACCAATCCTGCGGTTTATTTCTACGGCGACGGGTCCGTCGCCTGTTCCCGCCTTTTCTTTTCATGATCGCCGGGCTGACGCTCATGTTGTTGATCTGCGACGCCGTCGGGATCAATCTTTTCTACGAGCGGAAGGTGCGTTTCTACAGTCCCGCGTCGCTTAGTCTTGGCCAATGGCTTGGTAATCTGACCCTGACCGAAACCTGGCGTCATCAGGTGACAGGCGGGTCTTGCCGGCTGTTTCTCGAGGTGGCCTGGTCGCTATGCTACGAAGCCCAATTCTATATGATCGTGTTTTTACTGTTATGGACAATGCGCAAACGGTTCTTCACGGGTGTCATTATCGTAACTACGGGGACATTGCTGCTCTGGGGTCTGGCCTGTCTTGGGCACTGGTCGAGTAGACTGCAGGGCACATTTCTCGAATACGGCTGGTTGCAGTTTGCCTGCGGGGTGGCCGTTTATTACGGTATCAATCATTTGAGTGATTCCCCGCGAGTTCGTCGTGTCCGGCACATCGCATGGACAAGTTTGCTCTCCATGCTTGCGATCTGTCTTTTCCTGGCCGCGCGCGGCGGAGAGGTCGAGGGCTCCTTTTTCATCAATCCGTGGTTGAGCATGGGCGCGTGCCTTGCCTTCACCGTTGTCTTGTTGATGCTGCGTCCGCTGGATCGCATCCTTTCGACCTTTGGAATTGTTCGCCTGCTGTCGAGCGTCGGCATTATCTCCTACAGCATGTATCTATCGCACTACCCGGTATGCAAGTTGGTGGCGGTACTGTCGTATCGTGCGGGGGCTTGGACGCAAACCCGCGCATTTCTGTTCACCTTGCCGGCCTGCGTGTTGGCCTCGACGATCGTCGCTTATTTGTTTTATCACCTGGTGGAAAAACGCTATATCAATAACCGCACCCCCCGGTGCGCGCCTGCGGCCGTAACACGGCAACCGACCGATACCGAGCCTCTCCTTGGCGCGACCGTCAGCACCGCGATTTCCTGAAGATCCTTGGATGTAAACAGGGTTGCTCTGATGACCACGATTTATACGCGCTGTTCAACGGAGTCCGGCGGTGTCCCGGCGAACGCGATCCAGCAGGTCGTCGAGGGTACCTTCCATCAGATAGAGTTTACCGCGCATGGTCGTTCGCTTGCCGGGCGGGCATTCCGGCGCGACGGGATCGGCATGGAGGCACGGGATCCACGCATTGCTGACCAGCCATCGCGGGTTGGCGAACGAAATCCCGAAAACATAGCGGCCATCTTTCGAAGTGGCCGCCATGACGGGCGCGTCGGCGCGGTCCGTACTGCCGTTCCAGACGCCCCAGTTACCAACCGCGGGGCCGCCCTCAACCGAATAGAGGCAGAACTCGCGATTTTTGTGGCCGCGATCGGTTTCGGACATCCGCCTCCATTGGCCCCCGGTGTGAATCCAGGACCATTCGAGCGTGCGATCCTCGAAAATCGTGTTAGTCAGGGTGGCACAGAACTGCAGGGACAGCGGTACCGCCCGATCGCGTCGATTTTCCAGCCAGAATTCCAGGTCCACCTCCTCGACGTTCGGCTTGAGGCTGCCGCCGGCCGTCTGATTGTCGAACGACCATTCGAAAGCCAGCGATCCGTCGGGGTTATGCTGCCATAACTTGGCCAGCGACGCGGAGGGCACGCGGGGGGTCACGTCGGCCTTGTGATGATCGATAAAATCAAAGCTCTCGGTTTCCAGCGTTTCAGGGAAACGCAATTGTAACGGCATACACATCCATCGCGATCGGATCAACGCGGCGTGCAACACGCCGTCCGGTGGGTTGACCAACGGTTCAAGAGTAATATTGCCGACTTTTGGTCTTGCGATGACCGTCGCCCGCACCTTGTCGGCCAACTGGTCGAGAGTAGTATCAGGGCAGATGAAAACCCGATGCGTCGCCACTCCCTCCTCGCCCGGTTTCAGGGCCCCGAAGCTCGGACAGCAATGGATGCACGAAAACTCCAGATTGCCGAACAGAAACAGCGGCTGGTCGGCCGTCACCGCGATAACATGTTTGCCGTCATACGACCGCACCGCCAGGACCGCTTCCGGGTATACCGGCGGCGTGGCCTGGAAATGTTCCACGAAGGGCAGCGGCCGTGGCTTGTCTTTGAGATACCACAGTTGGATTGTCGGGCGATTCGAGTCTTTGCGTTCAATTTGCGTGATCGGCTTCCACTGTCCGTCAATCAACAAGAATGTTCGCGATCCATCGAAATCGGCAAAGTCCAACGCCGCCCTCGGCGAAAAGCAGGAGAACGCGAGCGATTCAGGCCAGGCCGTGTTGCTCAGATTCTTGAGGCGAATCCGCACATCCAGATAATCCTCTCCGGGTTGAGCATGTACCGAGAATTCCAACCAGCCCTCTTTCCGCCATGAATAGGTCCAGCCGCCGTCGCCTGTCTGGGTCCAATCGGGGGCCATCAGCGTGTCCGGCGCGGCCCCCCAGACGGCCATATCCGACGAGCCGATGGCCTCCGGAATGACATAATGGAAGCTTTGCCCGGGGAATGCGGTGGATTGAATATTAAGCATCTGCGTTTTCTGCTGGGGACGAATGCTCAAAGAAGTCGGCCGGCTTGTGGCTTTGTCCTGTTTACTCATGACGGCCTTTCATGACAACGATCAGCACTTTTGATGTTTCATTGTGGCGAGGCGGTGTCCCGGCGAACGCGATCCAGCAGGTCGTCCAAAGTGCCTTCCAGCAGATACAATTTGCCGCGTACCTTTGCTCGCCCGCCGGGCGGACAGGGCGGAGCGACCGGATCGGCGTGAAGACAGGGAATAAGTGCGTTGCTGACAATCGATCCCGGTTGGGCGAACGAAATTCCGAAAACGTATCGGCCGTCTTTTGAAGTGGCCGCCGCGACCGGAGCATCGACGAACTCCGGGCTGCAGCCCCAGTCGCCGACGCCGCGAATTTCAGGTCCGCCCTTTATGGGATAGCGGCACAGTTCGCGCTTGCCGCCGCCGCGGTTGGTTTCGGACATACGTTTCCACTTGCCGGCCGTATGTATCCAGGACCGCTCAAGAGTACGGTCTTCGAAAATCGAATGGGTCAGCACGGCGCAGAACTGCAACGCGAGCTGCGCCGCCTGTTCGCGTCGGTTCTCCAGCCAGAATTCGAGGTCCACGTCCTCCTTGTTCGGCTTGAGGCTGCCGCCGGCGGTCTGATTGTCGAACGGCCATTCAAAAGAGAGCGATCCGTCGGCGTTCTTCTTCCATATCGCGGCCAGCGGCGCGGAGGGCACGCGGGGGATCATGTCCGGCCGATGATGATCGATGAAGTCGAGACCATCGGTACCGAGCGTTTCCGGAAAACGCAGTTGCACGGGTGCGGCCATCCACGGTGCCCGGATCAGGGCGGAATGCATCACGCCGCCCGGCGGATTAACCAGCGGCTCCACGGTAATGCCGCCGGCTTTCGTCGTCGCGATCACCGTGGCCCGTACCTTTTCCGCCAATTGATCGAGGGTGGTGTCACGGCAGATGAAAACGCGATGCGTGGCGACTCCCTCCTCGCCCGGTTTCAGGGCCCCGAAGCTCGGACAGCAATGGATGCACGAAAACTCCAGATTGCCGAACAGAAACAGCGGCTGGTCGGCCGTCACCGCGATAACATGTTTGCCGTCATACGACCGCACCGCCAGGACCGCTTCCGGGTATACCGGCGGCGTGGCCTGGAAATGTTCCACGAAGGGCAGCGGCCGTGGCTTGTCTTTGAGATACCACAGTTGGATTGTCGGGCGATTCGAGTCTTTGCGTTCAATTTGCGTGATCGGCTTCCACTGTCCGTCAATCAACAAGAATGTTCGCGATCCATCGAAATCGGCAAAGTCCAACGCCGCCCTCGGCGAAAAGCAGGAGAACGCGAGCGATTCAGGCCAGGCCGTGTTGCTCAGATTCTTGAGGCGAATCCGCACATCCAGATAATCCTCTCCGGGTTGAGCATGTACCGAGAATTCCAACCAGCCCTCTTTCCGCCATGAATAGGTCCAGCCGCCGTCGCCTGTCTGGGTCCAATCGGGGGCCATCAGCGTGTCCGGCGCGGCCCCCCAGATGGCCATGTCCGACGACCCGATGGCTTCCGGAATGACATAATGGAAAGCCTGTCCAGGAAACGCGGAAGACAGGATATTTAATCCCTGCGTTTTTTGCCGGGGTTGGATGCTTATGGAAGCCGGACGGCTGGCGGGTTTGTTCTGGTTGCTCATGACGGCCTCCCATCCTTGGCGCAACGGAAACCTGTGTAGTCCTGCCGGTTGATGGTCAATTGCGACATCATCCGACACGCGGCGCGAAAGCGATAAGGCTCGTGCTGTTTCCAGAAGCCGCCCTTGACGATACCTGAGCCGGGAGCATAGCCGCCAGCCGTCCACTCGCACACATTCCCGACCATATCCATTACTCCGAACGGGCTGGCCCCGCCCGGATAGGCGTCAACCGGGGTTAATCCTCGGCCGTTGGGGATATTCTTGTCGTTACTGTTGCAACGCGTGGGATCCCATTCGTTGCCCCAGGGGTACATGATCCCGTTGGCTCCACGCGCTGCGTATTCCCACTCGACCTCGGTGGGCAGTCGCCGGCCGCACCATTGGGCGTAGGCTTCCGCGTCTTCCTGATTCACGAATGTCGCCGGCAGCGAGGCCAGCTTGTCGGCGGCGATCTGGCCTTGCCCTGCGGGGACCCATGGCCGTCCGGTCGCCTTGCAAAAGGCGAGATACTCGGCGTTCGTCACCGGAAAGCGGTCAATGAAGAAGGGCGCGACCTCCACGATGCGTCGGGGCGTTTCATTGGCCAGCCAGCTTGGGTGCAGGTTGTACTTCCTCGCCAGCGCCTCCACTTCGGCCTTATCCGTCCCGATGATTGCCCGGTCGCCCGGCAGTAGAATCATCTCCCGCTTCGCCGCCTGCGCCGCGGCATCGCCGGCCGATTCGGGCACATCGGCTGCCCGGGCTTTTCCTCTGACCAGGCTCCAGGCCGCCGCCCCGGTGGCCGCCACGAACCCACGTCGCGTGAGATGCTTGCCGTGTGCATCGTCCATAGTCTATCTCCTCGATAGGAAACCGGGCCCAGGCGGATGGCGTTCGCGAGTCTCGATCATGAACAGCGCAAACGCCACTAAGAGTGCGTCCTAAAACCCATAGTCTCGGCCCTTCCGGGCTGAAGAGCACCGGCGAGACGCCGGTGCCACACCGGTTTTAGGATGCACTCTAAGTCGGCGTGCTTGTGGAACCGACATATCCGCCCCACGAAATGGTCCGCCAGGTGATGACCGCATCCATGTGGAGCGATAGAACCTGCCGAGCCACGGCCGTTACGCTATCTCCGATCAAACCCATCGTCAACAGCCAGGCCAATCGAGTGGATAACCATTGGAAATATTTATCGAGGTACGCGATGACCACGCCCTCGATAGTTGACACCTCGACGGGGAAACAGTAACGAGTATCCTAGACTATAAGCAGTCTCCGGAGATGATGAATGCCTGATGTTCGAGCCATAGTCGGCGCATGGATTGTACAAATCATGCTGGCGAGTTCCGCCGTCATGTCCGCGACGACGACACATCCTGCTTTACAGCCGACGAGTCATCCATGCCGTGATGCTCCGCTGCCGCGCATTTGCGTCCGTGACGGCCGGTTTGTCGAGAAAGACTCGGGCCGCCCTTTCCTTCCCCGCGGTTTCAATTACATCCGACTTATTGAGGTAAACCGGGTCGAATTTCCGCGCCAGTGGCATGGCACGTTCGCCCCGGACCATTACGACGCGGATCGGGCCGAGGCGATGTTCGCCGATCTGCGACAACATGGATTCAATATCGTTCGCGTTTTCATCGACCCCGGGTGCGGGGAAGGTATTGCCGACACGAAGGATTCGGTGGAACTGTCGCCGGCCTATATGGGAAACTTTATCGATTTTTTGCAACGAGGCCGTCGGCATGGCGTTTATGTGATCCCCGCGCTTTTTTGGATACCCCTGTCGAGGGGATACCTTGGGCAAGTCGGCGAGGTGCCGAAAGATATCCAGGGCCCGAACCGGTATTATCTGCACCGCGGATATATCGAGGCCAAGGCCAGGTACGTCGCGGACTTCGCCCGAACGATTCAAAAACTTCGTCCCGATCTATGCACGACCCTATTCGCCTACGAGCTGGATAACGAGACGCACCTTTTCGCCGATCACCCCCCCTTCTCGCTGACCAAGGGTATCTGTACGCCGGCCTGCGGTAAGACCTATGACCTCGCCAGCGAGCAGGATCTCCAGGCCATGGCCGACGAGAATGTCGTCCTATGGGCCGATACCTGCTTCGACGCCGTTCATGCGGTGGATCCCGACGCCCTGGTCGGCACGAGTGTCTTCACCTTCGCCGTGGTTCATCGAACCGGCCCGGGTAAATTGAGGACGGACAAGTCCCCTGATCAACGCTTTCCGGCCAGACCGCTAGCCCTGGCCCGGACAAAACTATCTTATCTCGATATCCACTTCTATCCCTACAATGACCAGACCTTGGCCCGTGACCTTGAAAGCATCGAGTTCGATCCGTTCAAGAAGGCGTGCGATGCCAAGGGTATTCCCATGATGATGGGCGAGTTCGGAGCCGTGCAATTTGCCTATAAGACCGTCGAGGAGGCCGCCGTCGGGATGAAAACGCATGCCCTGCGTGCCCTGGATCTGGGCTTTATCGGTTATCTCTACTGGACCTACGACTGTCACGAACAGGATCAGCTCTGGAATGCCAAGGCCGGGGATGGCCAGATATTTAAGATGCTGGCCGCGCTGAATCGGCGGGTGAATACCAATGAAACGCAACAAAAATGATCATAAAACGGGACTCCGCTGGAACTTTTTAACTCGCCTTGATTATCCCATGCAAGCGGTCTCTCGGACGGATACCGAAAGGTTTTTTCGTAACGGCACAACGGAGGAATGCCCCGGCGTTCGGCACATACAGACGCTGTACAATGCGGGGATAACCAAACGGAGGTAACCCCGCGAGGCGGCCCTGGGAATCTCGTCAAAGTATGGGATAATCAAGACCCCAGAGTCTTCAAATAGAAGGAAGCGGTTATGAGGACATATCGAGTAAGCCTGCTGATGGCTGGTTGCCTCCTATTTGCCCAGGTGTTATTAGCTGACGATCCGAACATGGCGCCAGGCAGCAGTACGCAACCAGCGGATTGCCAGAAACAACTTGAACATATTCTCCGGGACTTCCGGGAACCTCTGAAAATGTACGGCTACCTCGAGCCGGTCGGCCAGACCTGGATCGAGGCCGACGGCCAAATCCATGGGGCCAAGCCGGATGAGCGAGGGCCTATCGGAGGCGGCGCCGGTTATACCCGCATCGTCGAGAAAGGTGACTATACGATCGAGAATATCGATGAGCGGCTTCGAGTCATGAAAAACCATCTGCGTTCAAAGTCTTCGGGAGTTTTATACACGGTCTCGGCCCTCGACGAACTGCTGGAAGCACTGAAACAGGCCAAGGCCGGCCAGACAATTTTCATCAACGGCGATGCGGAGATTGACTGCTCCTCGCTGGTACACATCGACCAACTGACCCTGGAAATTCCCGAGGGAGTAACCCTGGCCAGCAATCGTGGCCGGAACGGCTCGCGGGGGGCGATCATCTGCAGCGACGTGCTCAAGACCCGCCCGTTGATTAAAGTTCTGGGGCCTAACGTGCGTATCACTGGTCTGCGCATCTATGGTCCTGACCGAAAAAACCGACTTTATCATTACAAACGCGCCTACAGCGAAGGACGCGGGCAGGGTTACTACTACCAGTTCCCGATTTCCAGCGGCATCGTCACCGCGTTTCCCAACCTCGAAGTCGATAACTGCGAGCTGGCCGGCTGGAGTGTCGAGGCCATCGGCCTGGGGAAGGGTACCGGTCATCACGTGCATCATAATTACATTCACCATAATCAATACAACGGTCTGGGCTATGGTATCTGCCTCGGCACGGCCGAGGCCCTGGTCGATTACAACCTTTTCGATGCCAACCGCCATTCCATCGCGGGCAGTGGCACCTCGCCCAGCGGCTACGAGGCTTGCCACAATGTCGAACTCGGCGAGGCGGCGGGCCACTGTTTTGACATGCACGGCGGCAGCGATCGCAAGGATGGCACCGACACCGCGGGATCATGGGTCAAGATTCATCACAACACGTTTCGGGTCAAGAACGAGCCGTGGAGAAGCGCGATCGCGTATGCCACGCCCATCATCATCCGCGGCACACCCGAAAAAGACTGCCTCATCGAATACAACTGGTTCTGCAATCATAAGCGCAGCGGCGGCCTGGATAAGGTGGCCGTGCGCTGCGGTGGCAACACGGTGATAAGAAACAATAAATACAAGGAGGAGTGAGCCTGAGACGAAAACGTCATTGCGCGATTGAGGCAGGGATATGAGGATGAAACCCGGATTTTTCACCGCCCGTTGGATTCTGCCGGTTTCCGGGCCGCCGATGCGCGATGCCTGTCTGGCCGTCGAGGGCGGCCGCGTCGTATCCGTGCAACCGATTCGCGGGCGGGTGACCGGAGCGGTCGATCTGGGCGAGGTTGTCGTTCTGCCTGGCCTGGTCAACGCCCACGCCCATCTTGAGCTTACCGGCCTGGCCGGCCGCGTTCCGTATCGCGGCTCGTTCGTCGGCTGGCTTGAATCGTTGATCCCCGCGATCGTGGATCAGCAGGATTACCCGCGTTTTATGTGCGAGGGTTTTCGGCAGTCATTGGCGGCCGGTGTTACCGTGGTCGGCGATATCGGCATCGGCCGGCCGGCGGTTGAGGCATGGCGACAGGCGAATATCCACACCGTCGGGTTCCTCGAAGTGTTGGGCATGGGCCGGAGAAGCACCGCCCCGCGCGATCGTTCGCTGGACACGGCCGCGGCCCTGCTGGCCGCCGCCCAACCGGACGACACCGCGCCCCGCATCCGCCGCTTCGGAATCAGCCCGCACGCTCCGTACACCACCGATGCGACCATCTATCGCCGGGCCGTGGACCTTGCCCGACATCTGCATCGTCCGCTATGTACCCACCTGGCCGAAACCCGCGAGGAAATCCCATTTCTGGCGGACGGCACCGGCCCTTTCCGCGATTTTCTGGAACGCTACGGCCTGTGGGACGGCTCGTTCACCCCACCCGGTGAATCGCCCGTCGCCTACGCCCGCCGACTTGGCCTGCTCCAGGGGCGAAACCTGCTCGTCCACGCCAATTATGTCAGCGACGCCGATCTCGACCTGCTCGCCCGCGCGCCGTGCAGCGTCGTTTACTGCCCGCGCTCGCATCATTTCTTTAAGCACGAGCCGCACCGCTTCGCGGAAATGTTGCGCCGCGGCATCAACGTCTGCCTCGGCACCGACTCGCTGGCCAGCAACGATTCGCTCTCCATCCTCGACGAAATGCGTTTCGTCCGCGCGGCGTATCCGGCCGTCGATCCGGCGCACTTGCTGGACATGGCCACCCGCGCCGGCGCGGCCGCCCTCGGCCTGGATAAACAGCTCGGCACGCTCGCCCCCGGCCACCGGGCCGACTTTATCGCCGTGCCGCTGGCTCACCCCCAAACCGCCGATCCTCTCGACGATCTGCTGCATGCCGACACCACGCCCGCGGCCGTCTTCATCGGCGGGGAAAAGGTGGGGAGATAAAAACAGAGACGATCCCGCGGTACTGATGTAATTCGCTGCAGTCACCCGGTGCAGGTGGTCTCTCGGACAAATACGAAATGAGCATGGTGTCCCTCGAATTACTACGAATTGTTGGAATATCATCACCCGCCATGGCCGATGTCTCCCGCTCCAATGGCCGGACACGACTTCAGCCGGAACTCAACTTCGTAGGTCTGGAATCGCAAGTTTGGTACGACGCTGATTGCGTAACGCAGGGCATCGTCCACTTCGCGGGCAATGATCAGGCCGTGGACTTCATCCCCCTTGGCCAGATGGTGTTTCACCCAGCCTATGTAGCGGAGGACTTGGCCCAACACCGAGTCGGAGGTATCGGCGCGTTTGAGCTCGACCACGAGCCACCTCTTTTCCCGACGGTGTCTGGCGAGAATGTCGATCCGACCGATGGGGCAGGCATATTCATAGCCGGCCTCATCGTCACCCGGTTCGGTGTAAATGGTCCAATCTTTGCCGATCTCGGTCTGGTCCCAGTTGTCATACAGAAAATCGTGCAGGTGGCGTTCGAGACCGAATTGCTGGGTGGAAGGGATGTCCGGGGGAAGGGGTGATCCCGGAACAGATTTGTCTATGCCGCCCGGGGGCACATCTTCCCGGCTTACCTGCCACCAGAGAGCATCCAAAGTCCACAGGTCTATCTCCAAGGCGTCGGCCAATCCGCGAAGGATGGAATTAACCCGGAGATACCGGGATCCGAAGGACAGGCCCCAGGCAAACTCCGGCCAGATTTTTAGCTGCTTCAGTCCCGCCTCGGACACGTTGTTCCAGACTCCGTATTTATCCGGGTAGGTCACCGTCAGAATGGCCGTCATGATCCCCTTGCCCAGGCCTTTGCTATAACCGTCAAGTTCATCGAGCCGCTCCTCGATCGGCCGGGATTCATCCACAAGAATCGCTAGGGCCTGCCGTAAGCGCGGCAGATCGGAACAGATCCGGTTCACCTGGCGGTGGAGGCTGCTCCAATGCTGATTATTTTCAAAGTACAAGAAAGGTTTAAATTCCTCTACGGTCAGCGCGGGTATATATGACGGCTGAAAAATAGGCTGAAAGCGGGCTAAAACCGCGTCGCGCGGATCGACAATCTGCGACCAGAGCATACTCTTTTTCATCTCAGCCAGAGCCTGGCGAAGCTGACCAACGGCAACGGGGGCAATTGATTCAGCCATGAGAAGTCTCCTTACATATATCAAAATCTAATTAACAAGAAACAACAAGTGACAACTACCGATACTATCATTTCCATTGTACAGACCTCAAAATTGTAATGTATTATCCTGTTTCTCACAAGAAACTGAAGCAAGCAGGTCGAAAGCCACCAGCCCCAGCGACGCCTCAACGTTGCTGGCGTAATCCGAACCGGTTACCCGGTGCAGACGGTCGTAGGCCATCGAACAACGAGAAACAAAGAGGGGCAGTCAGCTATATTACCCCCTCTTTCCCACCGGGGGTTGGTCTGACGCGGCGGAGAATCAGGTTGGCAAGGAACATAGTCACGCCGAAAACCATCAGCGATGTAATAGTTATCCACCTCAACAGGCTGCATTGCGGAGAGGAGAAAAGCTGTATCGTGTAATCGGGCCGGAGAACGAAACTAACAACGACCACCGCCAATAAGGCGCCGATGGCAACCAACCAGATTCTCCGTAAGTAACGTCGGCCCACCCAAGCCATCACGATGCCGCCCAAGCAGCACGGTAAGGCAAGCACCAGGATGATTTGACCAGCCAGCCATGTCGCTTTCCGCCGAGCCGTAGCTCGATCCCAATATACTCCGGTCGGGACACGGGGATAGGTACGAGCCAAAGGATCGTTATGCAATTCCGAGAAGGGGTTCCGGGCGGCAATGAGTCCCAGAATGCGATGTTCGGCATTGGCGTTGAATCGCTGGAAGTCGGCTTCGAGGTTGTTCTGGAAACGCCGACTGGCCGATTGCAGAGTCAGGATCTCCAGGTCTCGACGGCTCTTCACGTATTCAAGAAGGGATTGCAGTTCCTCGAATTTATGTTCACTCAGGCGATCGGAGCCCGTTGGTTCACAAAGCTCAAAAGCATGAAAATTCACCACGATGCAGCAGGGATAACTGCTCGTCCGAGCATTTTCGATGGCGGCCTTGACGGTGGGCAAGCTTGTCGTTGCGGGGAGGAGAGTCAAGGAGGTGTTCAGGCGTCCGAAGGGGTTACCGGGTATCAGGCTGGGGCTGGAGGATAGGCAAGTGAATGACAATTGCTCCAAGGCAATGATGGTGTTCCACTCCAGACTGTTCCAGGGGGGGACAAACGTCGTGACCGGCCGTCCGAAAGACTCCTCGATCATTTGTTTGCCGATCTTCAGGTCGGCAAGCTGGTCGAGGTAGAGCCGTTTGCGCCATTCGCTTCGTCCCACGTTGTTACGCTCATGACGCAGGCCGTGCAGGGCGATTTCAATGTCCGCGGCCTTGAAGGTCTCGGTGATCAAGCGAATGCGTTCCCGGTCTTCCGTGATGGGTCGGTACGCCGAAACGTCGGAACCGCCTTGGCCGGTTTGAGCAAGCGGTATGGCCGCGAGGGTCAGAGGGACCTCATGCCGACTGAATAAATCCAGAATACGAGCGTCGATGGAGAGACGGTCAACATCGGACGGTATCGCGGCGCGGTAATCATCGAGCCGAAAGATAAGGACTGTCGCTGCCGGTGCCGGAATGGACACCGAAAGAACCAGGCTTGGAATAATGAGGGCCAGCCAGTTGTGTCGCATCATCTCTTTCGGCATACAGACCTCGAAATCGTTGTGTATGATCCTATTTCGCCCATGGAATCAAAGCAAGCGGGTCAGGGGTTGCCCCGCACGTCGTAGAAGTAGTTGGCGCTGCCCGGTAGGACCGTCCCCGTGGTCACCTTGTTGTATTCGTTGGCCAGGTTGTGGGCGTAGCTGTGGGTTGCTCCGTTCAGGGCGTCCCAGACCGTGTTCCGGTTGCCCAGCAGGTCATAGTCGAAAGTCACCAGCCCCAGCGACGCTCCGGCGGTACTGGCGTCATCCGTCCCGGTCACCCGGTGCAGGCGGTCTCTCGGACGGATACGAAATGGGCACGATACAAACCAAATTTATTTGACGTTTTTGCTATCGATCTTCAACTGCTCTAAAAGTTGCGGATCAAACGGCGTACCACATTCCGGGCATCGGGGATCATTTAAACCCGTAAGGTTATAACCACATTTGACGCAATAACCATATTTGTATGTCTTTTTCAAATAATCATTTATTGACATGACTACCGTAATTACTGTCATCAATAAAAGTGATGGAAATACTAACCATGCGATTATCAAGGCCAATATTATGAACTTAGCTTCCTTGGTTATATTAATGGTAATCCTCTCGTAATATATATAGATAATTGTACCCAAAATAAATAAGGTCTCTAATATGCACAATCGCGACATGTTTTTCATATAATATCTGTTTGATCCGATTAAATATGTGGAATGTCCGATAAGAGATAAGAATAGACAAACAATTGTCACGGAATATGATTCTGTAACCCAATCATGTAAATATAAATTTAAACATGTTATTAGTAAGAATATCCCCAGAAGCATAAATGAATTCATCAAAGACAATTTGCGGTATGAATCAGATATCATGACCCTATCTGCTTAATTAACTGTCTATTTCCAACAATACTTATTTTGGGGTGGCCCAAAATGAATAAAGTAACATTGACATTTAGGGCATTTCCCATCGTTACATCTCTTGCAAACCCAGCCAAGGAAAGCGTTAATATATTTGCGTGTATCTGTTTCGGTACCTTTTATGCGTCCTTGTCCAGGTTTCCATCTCGGCCAACGAGCCTCCCAATAATTATAACGAGGTGAAGATCGTCCTGAAGACTTATCAAACATCCAGCCCATTATTTCCTTCGCAAATACTTGATTGGGCCGAACACCAATAATCAGGGACAGGCACCTATATTGCTCCATCTTTTCCACTGTACATACCTCATAATCGCCGTGGTTTATCCTATTTCGCCCATGGAAGGAAAGCAAGCGGGTCAGGGATTGCCCCGCACGTCGTAGAAGTAGTTGGCGCTGCCCGGCAGGACCGTCCCGGTGGTCACCTTGTTGTACTCGTTGGATTGGTTGCGGGCGTGACTGTTGGGCATGTGGGTTTCTTTCGTTCCATGATCCAGCAGAACAGAAACGCCAGGGCCGGCAGGAGCAGCAGATGGAACGCACCCAAACGCAGAAGGCGGCCGTTCCCTGCATACTCACAAGCGTTAAAGTAGATGAACCCGACGAGAATAAGGACGGCGCCCAACCCTTCGTATTTCCAGCCCAATGCGAAACCCGCCAGGACCACCAGCCAGGGAGCCAGAATGTGCCACGGGGGCGGCCCCCCGCCCGCAATAAAACCCTCTCCTATGATGAACATGAGCAGAATGACCCCCAGGATTGCTGCTGTCAACCGCGCGGTCCAGCGAACGATGAGTACAATCCATGATCGGCCATCCCTTGTTTTCTGTTGCTCCGACATATCATTCCTCCATGTCCATCAGGAACCGGGACGCAGCTCATTATCGTTTCCTTCTGTTCGCGATAATCAGCAGTTCCGCCTCGTCATCCATATCGCGGGGCGGTCGCCGCTCCCAGGATATAATCTGTAAGCCGGCTTGGACAACTTCCTCCAGGATGGACTGCGCAAAGCCCAGGTAACGAAAAGCCACCCCGTCGTGTACCATGCAGCGGTTCTTTTCATCGAAATATGGGTGCAATCGGGAATTGAAAGGACCATCGCACATCGTGGTGATGAACAGAATCCCCGTCGGTTTCAGTACGCGTCTTGCGCTTGCCAGGAATCGCGGACGGTCTTGCCCGATAATGCAATGGAAGCAATGCCCGTCCAGAACGACGTCGAACTTATCGTCCGCGTAATCCGTCAGCGTAAGCACGTCGCCCACCCGAAAGTCAGCTCGCTGCCTTCGTTGCTTGGCCTTTTCCCGGGCCCAGGCGATGGCGGTCGGCGCTATATCGACGCCGTATGCCTCAAAGCCGATCTCCGCCATCCCCAGAGTCGTATCGCCCGCCCCGCAACCAAGCTCCAGGAGGACACCTCTTGGGGGAACGAGGGCTTTCCGCATCATCTCGCGGACGGTCGCGATGTTTTCACGGATCGTATCCTCGGTATCCCAGCCCGGCCAACCCTGTTCCTTTCGTTCACGATACAACCGATCATGCACGAGATAGTCGGTTCGCATGGTTACTCCAGAGCGCGGCGTCGGGCAGCGTCATAGCCCGACAAATATGACTCATACGGTACTCTGTTATCACATGATCACGGCCGATGCAATAGAATAAATCCTCTTATGCCGATACATGTGGCATTTAACGATCCGCTCTTCGAACCCCGGGGCCTTGGTGTGATTATCATTGGAAGACAGCCCTTCTTGCAAGCTTTCAGGAAGCCGTTTCATTCCTGTTACCGCCGCGTCTTGGCCGTCGCGCCGCACGATGCTATGATCGTTGCCAGTTTGCACGGCCGTAGGGCGTGCTATTGCACGCCATTCACCTGATCCGGCGGATACCCGTGTGAGAAGGTTGGACGTTGTGTTGTACCCATTACTTTGGCCATGCCTGAGTGAGTCCTATACCCCGGCCGCTTCAAGGTCGGGCAAAAAGAAGAGGCCATGATCCCTGCTTGTCTGCGAAGTTGGATACATTATCACGAGCCGGCCACGCGCTGGGGCAAGATGTTTCTGCTCAGCGTGGTGGTGGGCATACTGGCCGGCGGCGCGGCGGCGGGTTTGCACTACGCCCTGCACGAAGGCGTGGAAGCGTTGATCGGCCGTTTCTCGCATATCGGTGGACCGGGGTGGTGGACCTTTCGATGGGAGATTCTGTTGCTGCCGGCGATCGGCGGGTTGGCCAGCGGCCTGCTGGTGCAGGGCATTTTCCGGCTCGGGCCGGGGCACGGCACGAACGTTTTCGTCAGCGCGTTCCATGAACACGGCGGCCATCTACCCTTGCGCGGCCCGAGCGTCAAAGCCGTCGCGGCCGTGGGCGTGATTTCCTGCGGCGGGTCGGCCGGCCCGGAAGGCCCCGTCGCCGCGCTGGGGGCATCCATCGGTTCACGGTTGGCGGAATGGTGCGGCCTGGCTCCCCGCCAGCGCAGGGTCTTGCTGGTGGCCGGCTGCGCCGCGGGCGTGGGTGCCATTTTCCAATGCCCGCTCGGCGGGGCCCTTTTCGCCACCAGCGTACTCTATCGCGAATCGGAGTTCGAGACCGACAGTATCGTCTCGTCGGTCATCGCCTCGATCATCAGCTATTCGACGTTCATGGCGATTTTCGGTTTCGGCCGACATTTGCTGCAAGGCGCCGAACCGCTTGTCTTTACCCATCCGCTTGAGTTGATTCCTTACGCGGTGCTCGGATTGGTCTGCGGGTTGTTGAGTATTTTCTTCTACTTTTGCATGCATACGGTGGAATCTCGACCGCTGCGGCGTTTGCATCTGCCGGCCTGGCTGGTTCCCGCTCTGGGCGGATTGCTGGTCGGGCTACTGGGCTGTGCCCTACCGCAAGTGATGGACGCTCGTTATCAGTTCATCCAGAACGCGCTGGACGGCCGGCTCTTTGCGGCCTCGGGCGCGGCGGGTTTGAGCTGGGGGCAATGGGCGTTGCTTTTCGGATTGATCGCCGTCGTCAAATGCGTGGCGACGGCTTTGACCGTCGGCAGTGGAGCGTCGGGCGGCTTGCTGGGACCGAGCGTGTTTATCGGCGGGGTGGCCGGGGCTTTTGTGGGTGCGTGTTTCATGGCCGTCGCTCCGGAAAGCATCTCCCCGGAGATCATGGAGAAAACGCGGCAGGCATTGATTCCAGTCGGCATGGCCGGCGTGCTGGCCGCCTCGATGCGTACACCCCTGGCGGCCATCGTCATGGTCACGGAGATGACCGGCAGTTACGGTCTAATTGTCCCGCTCATGCTGGTTTGCGTTAGCGCCTACCTGATCGGGTGGCATTGGGGTCTGAATCCCGCCCAGGTCCGCTCGGCATCGGAATCACCTGCGCATGCCGGTGATTTGCTTGTGCATCTGTTAGAATCGTTCCATGTGCGCGACCTGATGGAGCCGCGCTGGCCTTTCCGGGTTACGCCCTCCGCCACGCTGGGCGAGATGATCGGCGGATTGGTTTCCGGTTCGCGGCCGGTTTTCGCCGTGCTCGAAGGGTCCAGGTTGGCCGGGGTCATTTCCTTGCCGGACATAAGTCGAGCGGTCAGCGAACCGGGCATTTCCGAGATTGTGATCGCTTCGGATATCATGACCACCCCGCCGGCGCTGCTCCACCCGGAAGAAAACTTGTACGACGTTCTTGAGCGGTTTCGCAGCGTCAGCCATGAAGTCCTCCCGGTCGTTTCGCTCGATCAGGAGGAAACTTTTCTGGGTATGCTATCGCGTCAGTCGATTCACCAAGCCCTTCGCCGCCATGTCGGCGAAATCCGCCGTCACTTGTACAGCGAACATGCGGGTCTGCAGGCCATCGAGCAGGACGAGCAGCTTTATCAACTGGTCGCGGGGGTCTCCTCGGCGGGTTCGGACGCTATTCAACGCATCCCTGTCCCGTTGGAGGTGGTGGGCGAATCACTGCGCGGCATCGATTTCCGCAACAAGTACGGTATGCAGGTGATCGGCATTCAGGACGAGGGCGGCGAACTGCAATGCCCACCTGATATCAATCGACCATTGCGCGCGGACCAGATGCTGGTGGTCATCGTTCCGCAAGACGCCGCGTAAAGCCGTTTTTACTTTCAAACAGTACTGACTATTTGCCTTAATTGGTGATATGAATCCATGATTTATCGGCCGGCGCTTCGATTTCGTAAAAATAATCTTCGCCGCTTGGTTGTCTTATAAACCATTTCAAATAAATAACTTGCGTGTCATTTTGTTGGCCTTTGATGTCCGCTTTTGGGTTTTTGGGACGAAAATGGGACAAATTATGTACTTTTTTGTTTGCATTTGCCGATTTTATGGGGTACATTGATTATAGTACTATTTTTATACTGTACACCCTGAGATCAGCGGAAAGGACGGTTAAGGTTATGGTAATGATGAAACAAGAACGCATCGGAAAACGATCGGAAAGCATCGACCCGAAGAGCTTGTGGTATGCTCCAGATCGGCGAATACGCACGACCACGGCGGCGAAGCGGGCCATCGCGATCAGCGAGTGGGTCCGTTCTGATCGACCGGAAGCGGATCGACCCGATGAGCAAGCCTTATTCGCCGCGATGCACGCTTGTGCGTTTCAGGCCGTCCGCGGGGGCGGAAAATCCCGAACGCTCAGCGCCGCCCAGCGCAACGCGTGGGTGGATCGCTGGCGATACATTCGTGATTACCTCGTCGAAACGAATCTCGGATTGGTGTACTCAACGATCGGTCGTTTCGGTTCCCGCAAGATTGACGAAGACGATCTGCTCAGCGATGCGATGCTGGCCTTGAGCCGGGCTATCGATCGCTTCAATCCCTGGCGTGGGTTTCGCTTCAGTACCTATGCCTGCAATGTGATCGTGCGTTCTCTGATGCGACGCGGGCGAGTGGAGAGTAACTACCGGCGATTGTTCCCGGTGCAACACGAGACCAGCCTGGAGCGGGCTGACGGAATGCCCGACGAGCAGACGGAGTTATACGTCGAGCGTTTGCGTCGCGTGATGGACGCGAATCTCGGGGATTTGTCCGATCTGGAGTATCGGATACTGGCGCAACGCTTCCCCGCGGAACAAGGTCGACCTCTCACTTTCCAGAAGATCGGCGCGGTCATCGGTCTGAGCAAGGAACGCGTGCGGCAGATTCAGAACGTTGCCTTGCGCAAACTGCGCGACGTCCTCCAGGAGGATCCGGTTCTGCAATAAGGCCGTCATCCAACGGCACGACATAAATGCCTCCAAGTAATCTCTTCCCCAGGTATTCCCGACCCCGGCAGTGATGTCGGGGTCTCTCTTTGCGCGCATTCGGGCGGGGGCATCGATCATCGCGCTATGAATAATCATGAGTCGTGGGACTATTCGTCGAAGACCTCTTCGTGGTCGACGGCCTCGCCACCTTCCTCGCCGATGAGGTAGATGCGATTCTTGCCGGCGCGTTTGGCCTGGAGCATGGCCTGGTCGGCCTTTTCGAGCAGTTCATCGGCACTTTTCCCGTCCCATGGGAAAGTAGCCAAACCGCCGCTGATGGTGACGTGGCCGCGGGCCTCCGGCCCGAGTTTGGCGAATTCGTGCGTTTCCAGGGCTTTCTTGAATCGCCGCAGGACGCCGAGGACATCGGTAGGATGACTGGAGCCGGCCACCCGCGGCCCCTGCTGGTCCCAGAAGACAACCACGAATTCGTCGCCCGCATAGCGGGCCACGATATCCTGTTGCCGACACAGCCGCCGGATGAGTTGACTGGTTTCCATGAGTACTTCGTCGCCGGCTGAGTGGCCGTACTCGTCATTGAAATGCTTGAAGCCGTCCATGTCGAAAATCAGCACGGTCACGTTCATCCGCTCTCGACCGGCTTGCTGAAGGATACGCTCGAGGGTTTGGATCAGGTAGCGTCGGTTGGGCAACCGGGTGACTTCATCGATGTAGGCCAATGTCTGCCAGCGCTGCTGTTGTTCGGTTGCTTCCAGCACATGAGCGATCAGGCGGCCGTAATGCCGCAGTTTTTCCGTCTCCGCGCTGGAGAAAGGCGCTCGTTGGCGCGGCCCGACAAGGATCTGCCCGTAGGTTTTCCCCGCGGCGGTGATCGGCTCGGCCAGGGCGGGTTCGAGATCGCCATCGCCGAAGCTTGCCTGGTCCGGCGGCACCACCAGCCGTACCTGAGGAGCGCGTATGGCGCGGGCGATCATCTGGCAAAAGCGTTCGAGCAGCGGTTTTTGCCCGCTGCCGAGGCTGGCCAACGCGCCGGCCAGTTCGGATAACTCCTCGTAGGATGGCAGCGTCGGCGTTCCGGCCGAGTCCCGCACCTCATAGGTTTTGGACGGCACGCGCAGGGCTTGGTCCAGATCGAGTCCCTCCGGCGGGCAGATCACGTAGTCGTCCGCGCCGGCGGAAAGAGCCTCGCGGGCGTCCGGCTCTCCACTTGGCGAACAGCAGATAATCAGGGGTGCATCCGGACCGACGGCCTTGCGCAACCCGGCGATGGCCTGAGTCAGTTTGCGCTGATGAGGGTCCAACCCTACCAGCAAACCACGAGCCGGTCGGCCGGCCAGCGCGGCGATCCCTTGCAGATACGTCGGACTCACCGCCACATCCCATTGGGGATATCGTTCACGGGCAAAGGCGCCGATATTCTCGGGGTCGCACACCACAAGGAGACGATCCTTGGGCGAGCAGGCGAGCAAGGGATCGATCAGCATTGCCGTCGCTCCTTCCTCGGTTCGTCCGTTTTCGCCTGGGGCCCGCCCATCAGAGCGTCGATTTCCTCGGAAGTAAGTTGAATAGGCGGTGGGGCAGCGGCCGCATGGTCACTCTGAGGCAGGTCAGAGGAAGTTATCTTGTCGGTTTCCTGGCCCGTTAAGGGAGCGGTTTTCGGGGGCATGCGCTTCGGCCGATTGGGATTGGGCGACCAGGGGAAGAACACGGGGGCTTCATTATCCTGTTCCTCGCTGGGCACCACCAGTCGCACCGGCGGTTCGGGGCGAGGCTCGCTCTTAATGGCCGGTTTGGCAGGCTTGATCCGTGGAGCCGGGGCGCGAAGATCGGCTGGCGACGTGGTTTTCTCCGGTGCCGGTCGAAGCGAGCCGGCCAGCAGTCCACCGTTGCCGATATCCCTGACTTGCGGGGGTGGCTGGTACGATATATCCGCAACCGCCTGGGTATCGAAAAGGCCGGCCCCGAGCTTGCAAGCGGCTTCAAGCTTGGCCCGTTGGTGGCCCGGACCGACCACGAGAATGCGCATCTTGCGACACAGCAGACCCGCCTGCCGGAAAAACTCCATTTCATTCCAGTCCACGACGTCGATATCGACAATGATCAGTTCCGGCCGGCGGCCGGCGACCAATAGAGCCAAGGCATCGTATAAATCCGGAGAGATTTCGCAGGCGTCTTCCACCTGGGCGAGCCAGGCGCGGACCGCCTCGGGTAAGGCGTTCAGCGATGGGGCCACGCATAAAATCCGACCCCCGGAATGGCTTGCCGCCGACATGACGATTTCCTCACTCCTTACAGGCTTGATCGAACGGAGCCGTTCATCTAGTTTATCCCTTGCGGTCGGGGTGGTCAAACCCGACAGTGGAGGTTCGTGAGCAGACAGGGAGGTCGCGATGAAAATGCGTAAGACGCGGAGTTGGAAGATTGTTATCGGGCTATGGGGTGTATGGCTGTCGGCCGGTGCGGCCACCGCGAGCCCCTATGACGGTCTGGCGGAAAAGATACGCACTCTGTTAGCCGATAGTCGCTTGGGTAAGATGGATATCGGCATACGCATCGAGGCCCTTGGACCCGGTGGCGCGGTGATTACGGAACGGCGCGCCGATCAACCATTCAAGCCGGCCAGCAACCAGAAACTTATCATTACGGCCACCGCCCTTTCCGTTTTGCCCGCGGATTTCACTTATCGCACCATTCTGGCCCGGCGGGGCAACGATCTGATCATTATCGGCTCTGGCGATCCGTCAATCGGCGATCCTCGCTTGCGCGAACGGCCGGACGAGCCGATCACCTCGATTTTTCACGTCTGGGCGGACAAGCTTCAGGCCGCCGGTCTCACCGAGATTGCCGGCGATCTGATTTTCGATGATTTTGTTTTCGAGCAGCAGTTCGTGCCCGCGAGTTGGACACGTCAGCATAATCTTCAGGGCTGGTCGGCCGCCCCCGTGGGTGGACTGAACTTCAACGACAACTGCGTGGACGTAACCATCAAGCCGGCCGCCAAATCCGGCGAGCCGGCGGAAGTGACCCTGATTCCCGATTCGACCTACACGCGCCTGGCTAATACGTCTCGGACGGCTGCCAAGGGCGAACCGATGATCCAGCGTTCCGGCGATAATCCCATGACCGTGCAGGTCAGCGGGCCAGTGTCCAGGGGAAATGGCGGAAGTCCCTTCTCCCTGACCGTGGTCGATCCGGGAATGTTCTTCGCCTGTACAACCCGAACTTCCTTGGCTGCCAAGGGCATCCGCATCGTCGGTCAGACTCGTCGCCAGCGTATCCGGCGAATGGACGGCAGCGTACCCGAGGATCTGCGGATCGTGGCCGTTTACGAAAGTAAGCTGGACGACTTTCTCTGGCGGGTGAACAAGAGTAGCCAGAACATGTTCGCCGAGGCCCTGCTCAAAACCGCCGGCGCGTACGGTCCGAGTCACACTCCGACGCAAATCGGCGGGTACGATACCGGCCGCGAGGCGGTCCGCGCGTTTTTGAAGAGTATTGGGGTTTCGTTAACGGGAATTGTCATCGACGACGGCTCGGGCCTGAGCCACGACAATCGCATCACGCCGGAAGCGATCGTTAAGGTCTTGGCCTACATGGACCAGCATCCGCGACGCGATCTTTTTCGGAGCAGCCTGGCCGAACCCGGCGATCAGGACGGGACTTTGCGCAGGCGAATGAAGGATCTGAACGGCCGGGTGTTTGCCAAGACCGGTTATATCAGCGGAGCAAGCACCTTGAGCGGGTACGTCGTCGGGCCGGACAAGCGCTGCTACGCGTTTAGTGTCTTGTGTAACGATATCGCGAAGGCCAAGGACGGCCTCGGGGCCGCCCGACGGCTTCAGGATTCGATCTGCCAGACGCTAGCCACCTGGTCGGCCAGACCGGTCGCGGCCCGTTGATAATGAAATGGCCGGACAGAAAAACTTAACGATATTCCCGTGGTTACCCGAACAAACTAAGCGACAGGATTCGGGCGATTCTATTGGCGCGTGGTTTCAGCCAACGGTTTTATATTGATGGGGGTAAACCCCATTGATCTCGCGGAGATATTCGCATTTTTGAGGCTTTGGCGAATGGCGGTTTTCAAATCGAGACCATCGACCTCGCGCCAACAGGCTTCCTTCCAATCCCAAGTCTCCTGAAGGGCTTTAGGGGGCGGATATTTAGTCGTCTTCATGGATGACCTCCATGGGTATAGTCATGCGTGGCGTATGCATATAACCGTATTGAAGGTTTATCGCCTATATGCGAGTTTCCTTGTTAACGTTCGCTAAATGCTTATAGTTCCAACTTAACAGAAAATCCATTTCCATGATAGTAGCCAACGCGACATGCAACGCATCATCTAACTTTCTGACGGGCATGATACCAGAATCAATATAGGCGGAACTCAAGGTCTCAATTTCCGCAAGTACCGGTGTAGAATCGATGATTTCGATGGATTACCGACGGATGATGTCCAAGAGGCGTTCGCGTTGGGCGGAGTCACGTGTTTTGCCGATTTCGCGAAGCACGAGATCGGAAGCAAACACCGCATATTCATTCGCGATGACATGTGTATCGAAGAATTCGCGCGTAGTGCGCATACTCTCTGCCGCATCATCAGCAAAATAGAATTGATTATGGAAGTATCGAGATAAAGCCGTAGTTTGCGCACCGTTTATCTCCTCGTATGGTGAGTAAATCAGAAATCGTTGCTTTTATCAAGAGGTCTGGGCTATGAATATCTTAATTTGTCACGAGGCGGCGATTGTTGTTCCGTTTGTAATTGGCCACAATTACTCCAGGGGCTGATGGGGGGTATTCCATCCCGCGGCCGGATGGTATTGGTTTATGTATTGCTTTATTCGTACTCAGGTTCGTGGTAAGATGGGTACCGTTTCGTGGCCGATGTCTTATAAAGGGCAATTCCATGACCGAACCCAAACATGGTACAGCGCCTATCGTGATCGAGGAGAACCCCGGTAAAAAGGCTTATTGCCAGTGCGGCCTGTCGGCCATACTACCCCATTGCGATGGGGCCCATCGCCGCGAGGAGACGGGCATCAAGCCCATCGTGGTTGAAGTGACGGAAGCGGCGCGCAAGGCGGTCTGCCAGTGTCATCGCAGCGCCAATCTTCCGTGGTGTGACGGTTCGCACCGACAAGTCTAAGGAGCCGGCCGTCTTCGTCCCATCGATTTGAAATTTCGGGTTTACGGGAAACGGTAACGACTCATGTCCAAGGATGATCTGGAAGCTCGTTTCGCTGACGCCCTCCGGGACCAGCCTCTTCTGGGACCGGATGAAACCATCGTCGTCGGCGTCTCCGGCGGAGCGGACTCCGTGGCCTTGCTCCATTTACTGCTTTCTCTCAACGAAACCGGCTCGTGGGCCTTGCGACCGCACGTGGCCCATTTGAATCATCAGCTTCGCGGCCGCGCGGCCGACGAGGATGCCCTTTTCGTCGAGGAATTATGCCGGCAGCGGCGCGTTCCCTGCACGTGCGTCTCGATCGATGTGCGGGCTCGGGCCGCGGCGGAGCGAGTCTCCGTGGAGCAGGCCGCCCGCCAATGTCGCTTTGAATTTCTCGAACGCGTTGCCTTGCGCCAGGGCGCAGATAAAATTGTCGTCGCTCATCATGCCGACGATAATGCGGAAACGATTCTCTATCGTATTATTCGTGGAACCGGCTTGCGGGGCCTGGCCGGGATTCGCCCGATTCGACCGCTGCGGCCGGGCAGCACGATCCGGATCGTCCGCCCCCTGCTCGGTTTTCGTCGGGCGGAGATCGAGGCGTACTTGCGGGATCGGCAAATTCCCTTTCGTCACGACGCCTCCAACGACGCGGAAATCTATACGCGCAATCGCATTCGCCTGACGGTACTGCCGTTGTTGCGCGAGCAATTCAATCCGCAGGTGGAGGAGGCTTTGACCCGTCTGGCCGAGCAGGCCCGCGAGTTGAACGATTATCTGGCCGAGACCGGCGAACGGATGCTGGAGTCCCTGCTCGTCGAACACGACGATCGGCAGATCGTGTTGCATTGTCCCTCGTTGGCCCGCCGGCCACGGGTGATCCAAATGCAATTGATTCGCCAGACCCTTTTACGTCTGGGGGTTCCCGAAGGCGAGCTGACCTACGCGCACCTTAACCGGGTGGCCGATCTGGCCGCCGAGAGCGCGGGTTCAAAAACATTGGATCTGCCCGCCGGTTTACGGATCAGCCGGCGCTATACTCGTCTGGTGCTTGAACGTCTGGATGATCGTCCGCTGGACGATATGCCGACCGATGAAGTACGTCTATTGTTGGAAGGAACCACCCCGATTCCCGCCTGTCGCATGGGCATCGCCATCGATTCTTTCTCCGCATCGGATACGCTCATCGCCGAGCATCTGCGCCAGCGACAGAACCAGGCGGACCAGCTTTGCTACGAGGAATGGCTGGACGCCGACCATGTACATCCTCCGTTGCTGGCCCGGACCCGGCGACCCGGTGACCGATTTTATCCACTGGGGATGACGGGAGTTAAGAAGCTTTCCGATTTTCTGATCGATCAGAAAGTCGATGCCGAGTTGCGCGATCGGACGGCCGTCGTCTGCGATCAACTTGGACCGATCTGGATAGTGCCCTTCCGGATCGACGACCGCGTTCGCCTGACCCGCGGAACCCGCCGCATTCTCCGTCTGCGGGCACGACCGATGAAGGAATAAAATACCCGGAAGGGCGTTGTGGTTTTAATTTGTCAACCTTAGCAATAAATTATCGCCCTGCTCTTGCATTGCCCTGGATAAAGTTTTCCGCCTTAAGCATATACTGCTAAACGTTTTATTTTCCCCTGGTTGCCGAGATGCCCCATTTTCTATTTTTCTGGGATTGCAACCTTTACCCGGTTCAAGTATGATAAAGTCAATGGAGGGGAAGGGAGCAAAACTCTCTTCCCTGAAATCGGAGACGAAACGGAAAAAGATCTCGCCAAAAGGCGGGATTTTTTTTCGCGCCGATCGAGCCAGGCAGGCCACCCCGCCAGGTTTCATGGTTGTACCCAGTCCGTGGCGATTGAGGCGGAGCTGGTCACATCATGGAATGGCTTATGGACTGTGGTGTCGATGACGTCGCTTTCCCTTCGTTGGCGGGGTTTGCTTACGGCATCGTTATTCTGATTGACGCCTTGGACGCGATGCCTGATAGTGTTTCATCATGTCAAGCTGGTTCCGGCGCTGGTTATGGATCATCTTTCTAATCGCGGCGATTCTTCGCTTCGGCTATGTAACCGGGCGATTTGCCGGTGGGCAGCGCTGGGATCAACTGGCGTATCCGGATGAGCAGGCCTACACGCTGATTACTCAGTCGTTGGTTAGTGGCCGTGGCTTGGTGGACGAATTTGGCTATCGGGCGACTTATATGCCCGGTTATCCGTTGTTTCTGCTGATCTTTTATCTCTTGCCCGGTTGGCCGTTCTGGGTGCGCCTGGCTCAGGCCTTGGTCGGAGCAGCCGCCGCCCCATTGGCCGCGTTGCTAGCCTGGATGTGGATTCGGCTCGTTGCCGACCGGGTGCGCGAGGGATTCGGGAGGATCGACAAGGACTGGGTCGCCGTCCTGACCGGTCTGGCGGTGGCTTTCGATCCGTTCGGCATCTTCTTCACCGGTTTGCTGCTCACCGAAACCCTTTTCGCCTTCATGCTCGTTACGACGTGGTTGTTGATCCTGCCCATGAGCAATATGCGGATCAAGGTGACGCCGCGCCAGTCCTTTGCCGTCGGTTTCATGCTGCTTGGATGTGTCTTACTGCGGCCGTCGGCTTTTATTCTGGTCCCGTTGACCGCGTCGGTGGTCGCCGTTTTTCGCCGGTTCGATCGCGGTAGTATGATTGCGGCGGTGACGATGATACTCGTCGTCGTGATCGGTCTGTTACCCTGGGCCTATCGCAACCACCGGACGATTGGCCAATGGTGCTGGTTGACGACGCGAGGGGGAATCTCGCTTTACGATGGTTTGCAGCCGGGGGCCACCGGGGCGAGTGATCTGGCCCACACCAAGGAATTACCGGAAGTTAAAAATCTGAGTGAAACCGCGTGGGACGCCTATTTTCGGCAAGTCGCCCTCGATACCGCCAGGCAGGATCCCGGCACCGTCCTTCGCCTGGCCGTCGTCAAGTTGGCTCGAACCTGGAGCCCGTGGCCAAACGTTGAACAGTATCGCCGCGGCCCGCTCGCCTGGCTCAGTGCCTTATGGATGCTCGCCGCTCTCGCCACGGCCGTCGTCGGTTGGTGGCGTTATCGCCATCAGTTGCGGTGCTGGACGCTGCTTTTACTCCCGGTGGTAACGATAACGCTGATCCATACCGTATTCGTGGGCAGTGTGCGCTATCGCGTTCCGCTGATGCCGTTTGTCTATGTCCTGTCGGCGTCGGGACTGGTAGCCCTTATCCATCGCTGTGCCGCCGATCGACGGAAATCCTGCCTCGAATGATTCACCGCCAAACCGGCGAAGTACCCCGGCGTGTCGGTAAGCAATTTATCCGCAACCGAGAACCTTTGCGCAAAACAACGCCCCGCGAATCGCTCGCGGGGCGTCATATCAGGAAAGGAAATCGTTAGATTCTTTCATCGCTTTTCATCGCTTTACGGCGATGTCGAATCAATGTTGTCGTCAATCAACCTCGCCGTCTCAGGAGAGCCAACCCGCCCAAGGCCAGCAGGCCCAGCGCCGCCGGCTCGGGAACGAAGGTCACGGTTGTTTCGACAACCGTGCCATTGTACGTGATGGTTCCCGTCCAGTTCTGAAGATTGGCCGCCATGTCGGCGATGATCAAATCAAGCTCCTCTTGGGCCGTCGTGCCGCCGTAATAATTGTTGTTCGGGAAATAGGTATCGTAAGCCATCCCAAATGTGCCGATGATATCGGTAATTTCATTACCAGGATGGGCAATGTTCCATGCCTCGGCGGTGCCACTGGTAACGACGCTGCCATTCACGGTGTAGCCGACACGTCTTGCGGCATCGAATGTCGTGGAGGCATTAAAATCGATCGGGCCACCGGTGTAATAAGTCCAGAGCGAATAGTCGATATCTCCCCAACCATCTTCAAGAATATCGATATCCACGATATTCGCCAGACTAATGGCCTCTGACGGATCGGCTTTGATGTGGTAAATGAAGTGCGTCCGCGTACCCCATTCGCCGGTGCCGCCGGCCACTCCGTGCCAACTGTCGAAACCGGTAACGACCGCCTCGTAGGCCGGCCGGACATCGCTGGTTCCACCCGTCGAACTGACCTGGATATATTCCGCGTTTCCCGTACCGTAGGAGGTGAGGCCGTTATAAACGGCGGTTTGCGCGTTCGTCCACCAGGCAGCGAAGCTTGACGCCCCCGCGGCCGCGTTCGGGGCAGGGCTTCCATAGATATTGACGGATGCGGCCATCGTCGGCAGCGTCAGGATACCAACCGTCAACAAGGTACTCATGGCCATCCATTTCGTTTTCATCGTTTTAGCTCCTCTCTCGCCGGAATGGGCCGGCATTCCCTCGCATGTCCTCCAGGGGGGCGCAGCCTTGTCCGATCACACGCGTTCGGGTGGCTTGGTCGCATGTTAGACGCCCCATTTGCTGTTATTCACCTCGATCCTCGGAATACACTTCCGTGGTTTGTCCATCGCTGAATCAACAGCGCATATACCATCAATGTGGTCCTGCGTGCCGTCAGCATCACAAGAAAGCGCCGGCGTCATGTCGTGGAGCCATTCTCCCCCTGTAGCAAACAGGGATTACTCCAAGCAATCGCGTGAACCGTAGCCGTCCGCGTATTTCCACGATGGGTCAACAAACTGTTGCCCGTCACCTTTACGACATCGAAATATGCAGCACGCCGCGAATTATTGCATGGATAAGCAGATTCCTGCTCGAAGGTGGGTGCTTCTTTCCACCTCAAACTGAATCATATACTAACGGAATTCGCCCTGAATCGCAAGCAATATTGATAAAATTTGCGAATAAAAAAAATGCATGAATAATCCATGCCTTTATGGTTGAGAGCGGCGTATAACACTTGAAAGTGAATATGCTTACAGGATTATCATTGGCGTAACGGTGTGGTCTTGGCTTTGATATGGAGTAGTCCGATAACCTCATACAATAACTTTTGGCCTGCTGCCCGCAATACCCAACTGTTACTTGTTACGCAAAAGGCCAAAAGTGTAAACGACTGTTCATCGCGAGATTTTTCTTGGGCAGCATGAGTCTTTCGTTCTCGACGCTTGCTTGAGCTGCCCATGGGTACCCCGTGGCTCCCGTTGATGAACTTTTCGTGAATTTCGCGTTTACCGTGATAAGATACGGGGCATCATCCGGGTTTGTTGGGAGACGCTTTTTGAGCAGATGGATACGAACATGGTGGCGGTTCCACGGCCGGTCGCGTCGGCCCGCGTCGTATTGGCGACGTGGATTGACCGCCGTATTGCTCGGGCTGATTCTAGCCGGAGCGATTACCTACCATGTGCTGACCGATGAAGTCCGTCTGCGCGGCTACGCCGAGCACTGGTTGGCCCACTTTACGGGTGGGCAAGTGAAGGTCGAACAAGTGCGCCTGAGCCTGTTTCGGGGTTTATCCCTGGTCGGCGTGACCGTAGCCTTGCCACCCGGAACGAGATTTGACCCCCATGACGATTCTCTCGAAGCGCGAACTATTTTTCGTTCCTCGACCGTTCTTCTTCATTTGCGTCCGCTAAGCCTGATAACCGGAAAACTGGTTGTTCCGGAGGTCGTGGCCATCAATCCCGAACTTACCCTGGTGCATCGGCTGCCCGACGGCCTGGGCAATTGGGAATTGATGTTTCGCCAGCGCGCGGAAACCGAACCCTTGGGCAAGGCCAGGCTGCCAGTGATTCGCTTGTATAACATCCGCTTTCGACACGTGCGTCTGGATGAATTCGGTCGCTCGGGAGGGATACCGGAGCCGATCTGGGCCGTTGCCCAGCCTCGGGTCGATCGCCCGGAAATCTATGACCTGAAAATCACCCGATTCATATCCTCGGCCGATGCCGCGGAGATGACCGGCCATTTTCAGATCGATATGCATACCCTGGCCTGCTCCGGAAGCCTGCCGATCCTGAGTCTGGACGAAGCGGTCTTTCCAGCATCGCCTGAGATACACCGCTGGTTTAAGGTACTCAACCTGCGCGGCTACGTGCGGCCGGATGCCATTCAATTCGATCCGACCTCCGGCGCCAAGGCCACGCTGTCCCTGCACGGCGCCGGCCTATCGCTACCGACTGACGATACGGAACAGGCTCGCCCGCAGGATCGCTATGTGCAATTGAGTGACCTGGCCGGCACTCTGCATTTTGACGGACAAACCGCCCGGGCCGAGCTCACCGGCCGGTTTCGACAAAGCCGTCTCCAGCTTAAGGGCGAAATGGTCCTGGCCACCGGTCAGGCTAGCGGGCTGGATGCGATGGGTTTCGACCTTGAAATCAAGGTAGAGACCATCCCCATGCCGCGGGATGACACCGAGGCCGAACCCGCTGAGTTTCGTTTTGTCCGACGCTGGACGCGGCTGCGGAAAATGATTGAAAAGTACGACATCATCGGTCCGGTTGACCTGTCCCTCAGGATACGCAAGGAGGCCGAGCCGGGCGCGGATGTTGAGATTGTTACCGGCACTCTCGCGGCCCGCGGGGCGTCGGCCAGTTATAACCAGTTCCCTTATCGCGTCAGCAACCTGAGCGGCGCGGTGCATTTCCATCCCGACGGCCGTATCCAGCTCGACCGCATCGGCGGCGACCATGACGCGGGACGGATCGAGGTCAACGGCTGGATCGATGGCTGGGGCGTCCATTCGGCGTGTACGTTGGATATTACCGGCACGAACATCGTTCTGGATGACGATCTGTTAAACGGTTTATCCGAGCGTAACCAGGAATTATGTCGGCTGTTCAACCTGCAAGCACGGATGAACCTGGGCGTGCGCCTGCGACGAGCGGCCGCGCAAAAAGAAGAGGATGAACACCCCTGGCAAGCCGCCATCGATGTGCAATTTCTCGACGGATCGGTGAGTTTTGTTTCGTTTCCTTACACGCTGGATCGTTTGACCGGCCGCATGCGCGTCGAAGAGGGGCGATTCGAGATTGAGCAATTGACCGCCCGTCATGGGACGGCCATGGTCCGCGCCCATGGGACCGCTCAACGTGTAGACGGTCGACCGACCGATCTCGATCTGCGTCTGGAAGCGAAAGGCCTTGCTCTGGACGCGGCATTGGTCAAGGCCTTGCCCGCGACCGCGGCTGAAATGTACGCTCGTTTTCAGCCGGCCGGGACGATTGATGTCAACGGACGTGTTTTCACCGCTCCGGAAGATTCGGCTATTCGTTACGATTTGGCCATTGCTCTCAACAAAGTGGAGTGGAGCCTGCCGGACGGCGGCCCGCGCATCGACCGCACGAACGGTGCCGTGCGGGTAGTTCCTGATCGACTGGTAATCGAATCCCTTACCGGCCGTTTCGGCGATGCGGATATTACTTTCGCCGGATGGCTGAATCTTCACGATTCTCTCTTTTCGTTGAACGCGAGCAGTGACCGGTTACCCCTCGATCGTCTTCTGTACGACGCGTTGCCGGTCGGCGTGCGCGCGGTCTGGGACATGTTCGAGCCGGGTGGAGCGATCGCCCTGGATTTTCGTTGTGCGCGGATCGCGAACGCCACCCAACCGGCCGACGAACCGATCCTTGATTACGAGGCGATCATTCAGCCCCGCGATGCCGAGGCCACCTATCGCGAATTTCCTCTTCCATTGAAGCAAATCAACGGTCATCTGACTGTTCGGCCGGGGCAGGTGGTCATCGACAAACTGGACGCCCGCCACGAGGAGTGTCCGATCCATCTTGCCGGCCGTATCGAATGGTCAACGACGCAAACCGATATACAACTGGCTCTACGGGCCGAGGGATTACTCTTCGATGAATCATTGCGCCAGGCGGTCCCCTGGCGAATTCGGCGGATGTGGAACGATCTGCGACCGCAAGGTTCGGTCGATCTGGATCTGGATCGGTTGAGCATCTCCTTGCGGCCCGAACAACCGGCGGAATTGTTTTGGGGCGGCAGTATCACCTTGCACGATTGCGCTTTGAATCTCGGTCCGGCGTTGACCGATATCAACGGCTGGCTGAGCGGGCAGACCAGTGTGGGAGCACGGCCCGCGATTGCCGCCGATCTGGCATTGTCCCGCATGCGCGTCGATGGAAGGGAACTGACCGATGCCACCGCCCGGATCGAGCGGGAAGCGGGCAGTCCACTTATGAATATCCGTCGAATTATGGGGCAGTTTTATAACGGAACATTGCTCGGGGAAGCCGAGGTGGATTTCTCCGCGGATGTTCCGAAGTACGGTCTGTCGCTGAGTTGTCGAGACATTTCCTTACAGAAATTCCTCAACGCCCGCCTGGCCGCCGACGAGAAACCGATCGAGATCGAGGGACGGGTCGAAGGCACGCTGTCGTTGACCGGCCGGCTCGGCAATCCGCGAGGCCGCCGCGGCGGAGGCAGTGTCTTTATCGGCGAGGCCCAGATGTTCAAGGTTCCGTTGATGCTGACCATTCTTCAGGTGATCCATCTGGCCGTCGACGACGACAACGCCTTTCACGACGCGACGGCGAAATTCATGGTTGACGGCGACGAACTGATCCTCGAGGAAATTGATCTGCGCGGCAAATCGTTTTCGATGATCGGCGCGGGGCGGGTGCGCATTCCAACGCTCGCCCTGAATCTGACCTTGCTGGTGGGCAGTCCCCTGGAACTGCCCCGGTTGGCCGTCTTGTCCGAACTGGTGGAAGGCATTGCCCGCGAGCTGGTCGAGGTCCACGTGAACGGCACTCTGGATCAACCCGTGTTCCGGACCGAAATCATCCGGAGCGTCAAACAGGCCCTCGAAACTCTGCTGAACGCCCGGCGGCCGATCGAAAGTAATCCCTTACCCCCTTGATCGCCCGGGATCCCGAGAAAACACCGTTCCACATTCCGCGTATCGCTTTATCCTTGAAAGATACATTGCGGAGCACATGGTTAACGATATGATGATGACGCCCAAGAATGTGGAAATGCCGAGAAGTGGCTCATCGTCCGAAATCCTGATCAGTTTATTTTTTCCGAAACCAGAGGTTCGGCATCCTCGGCTTCTCGTGTAGCTGAAACCGGACCAAGGACGACGTTTCCCTTTCGTGGTCCCAAACGCAAACCGCCGGAACAAGGCCTTGGGGCCCTGCTTCGGCGGTGCGCGAAGGAGGTACAGAATTCATGGAGGCATTGAAAGGAGCAATTCTATCTACCCCCTTATACGAACGGGTTTTTTCGCCGGTTCGCCAAATTTCGGATTTTTTTTCGGATGATAAGGAGTAATAGGCTCTATTAAGGTTCCAGCGGATTTTTTGGAGGCTGATTCATGCTGCCCGAGCTTTCTCGACGTGAAATGATGGTCAAAACCGGTGCCTTGGCCGCTGCCGGGACACTTCTGGGCGGGTGCGCGGCCACCCGACCTGCGGTATTGCCGCTTAAAATAAGGGATGCGGCTTCCCGTAGGCCGGCCGGCGACCGAATCCAGCTAGGGTTTATCGGAACCGGGGGCATGGGACAGGGATTGTTGGGCAATTTCATGCTCCATGACGATATCGATGTGGTTGCCGTGGCCGATGTTTATGATAAACACGCCCACGAGGCGGCTAAGAAAGCCGACGAAAAAGGCCATAAACCCAAGCTATACCAAGACTTCCGCCGCGTAATCGACCACCCCGACATCGATGCGGTGGTCATCGCCACCCCCGACCATTGGCACGCCATCCCCACGGTCTTTGCCTGCCATGCGGGCAAGGATGTCTACGTCGAGAAACCGCTCAGTCATAACATCATCGAGGGGCGGGCGATGGTTGAGGCCGCCAAGCGGTTCAACCGGGTGACTCAGCTTGGGACGCTGATTCATTCCAGCGACACCTATCGCCAGGTCGCCGACATTGTCCAGAGCGGCGTGCTCGGCGATATCTCCCGCGTGCGGCTCGGTATTTCCGGAAACCGGACTCCGGATGGGATCGGCCGGCCGGTGGATGGCGTGCCGCCCGCGGATTGTGATTACGACATGTGGCTTGGGCCGGCGCCCAAGCGGCCTTTCAATCCTCTGCGTTTTACCTTCAACTGGCGCTACTTCTGGGATTACGGCGGAGGGGTGTTGGCCGACTTTATCTGTCATCTGGTCGATCTGGTCTACTGGTCGTTGGACTTGAAGGCCCCGAAGACCGTTACGGCCGGCGGCGGGCGGTACATTCTTAACGATATCGCCGAGACGCCCGACACGCTCGATGTTATCTGGGAATACGCGCCGCAAGGCCGTTGCAAAAAGCCGTTCCAGTTGGTCTGGTCGCACAACGACGCCAACGGCCGGCGCATCGAGGGCGGCGATTGGGCGATTGCCTTCCATGGGAGCAACGCGACGCTGCTCGCCCACTACGGCGCGTATGAGATCGTTCCTGAAAAGGATCGCAAGATCGAGGGAATCAAACTGGCCGACGCCGTCGGCTGGTCCGAGTGCGGCAAACGGCACAGCCGTGAATTTCTCGACGCCATCAAATCGCGTCAGCGTTGCAGTTGCGATATCGCGTACGGCCACCAGATGACCAAGCTGGCCCACCTCGCCCATATCGCCTTGCGTACCGGCCGCAAACTGACCTGGGATGACGAGGCCGAACGCTGCATCAACGCCCCGGAAGCCAACCGCCTCCTCGGCCGCGAATACCGCGCACCGTGGGTGCTGCCGACGTAAACGTAAGTGGAGTATTGCCATGTATCCTCGACTAATCCTTGTCATTCCAGGTTTCGATGGTATAAAAGTCGTTCATGCGAAACGAACCTTTTCATCCATCGCGGCGGGAGTTGATCAAGGGGGCGGTGCTGGGCCTGGCGGCGGGGTTGCCGGGGGGCTGCGCGGCCACCGGGGCAAAGACGGCGGCGGGTGTTTCGGTATCTGACAGCCGGCGCACGCCGGTCATCGCCTCGAAGTGGCATCGCGTCGTCGAGTACCCCGATCATCATCTGAACGACTTCTGCCTGTTCACCGACGGCTTCGATGCCTGGCACGCCGTCGGCATCATGGGTACCGGCACATGGGAAAGCGAGCAGAGCCTCTTTCACTGTGGCGGGCAGAACCTGCTCGGGCCGTGGGAGATCCTCGACCCCATCCTGACCGATACGCCCGATCCCGGATTGCCCCTCCAGAAGCATGCTCCGTTCGTCGTTTATCACCGCGGGCTGTACCACCTTTATTATCGACGGCCGCCGGGCACTATTATGCTGGCCCTTGCCCAGTGGCCGGACAACTGGTTCGGCGTCGGCAAGGAACTGTTCGCCGAAAACGACGCCCGCGATGTGCAGATCATCAAAATCGGCGACAT
>CAZXSA010000015.1:0-36561 GCA_964642815.1 uncultured Planctomycetales bacterium
TCCAGCAATATTGTCCCACCAACCCGAAAGTCGCGGACTTGTACATGGAGTTCGTCGATGAATACCGGGCCGTGTTTCCGGAAATCAAGCAGTGGCATCTTGGCGGCGACGAAAGCCGCATGCTCGGCCGCTGCCCGCGCTGTAAGGATAAAATCGATCAGCTTGGCGTGTCGCGACTGTACGTCGATCATGTCGGTGAAATCGCCCGTCGCGTCGCCGAGCGGGGCATTACCCCTTTGCTCTGGAGCGACATGCTCGAGCACCATCCGGAGGCCAGCGACCAGTTATCCAAAGACCTCAAGATTGTCTATTGGAATTATCGCCTGTCGACCTGGCCACGGCCGTACGTTCTTCCCGTTTTCACAAAGCAGGGTTTTCCGGTTATCTGCGCTCCCGCGGTACGTGAAAGCAGCGATGGCACGGAACTGGCCGTCTATTACAAGGCCGTCCTGCCGGGCATGGAAGCCTTGATCCTCCGGGCCTACGCCGACGGCTGCCGCGAAGTCATCACCACCAACTGGATGAAAGGCAGCCCGCATGAAAGCACGCATTACGGCCTCATTTACGCCGCCGCTCTTAGCTGGAACAAGGGAACCAGTCGGGGAGACTTCCAGGAATGCTATGCCGAACGGACTTTCGGACTTAACGATCCACGGCTCTGCCTGTTGCACGAAAAGCTGAGCCTTTGGCTACCTTATGCCGAACCGGTTCAGCGGCACATGGTCGACGGACTCGACCGGTTCAACCTCAGTGGCTTGCGCTTTCCTGAAAAATGGGCGCAATACACCCAACCGGACAAGGAACCTGAGGTTCGCCGGCAATTGCGCGAGGGATTGCAGGCCGCATCCGACGCGCTGGCCCTGCTCGATCAGCTTCAACCGCAATGCACACGCGGCCGGCGTGAGCTTGAAATCCTGCGCCTTTCCGCCGAGTGCATCGAGGCCAAGGCTCGTTTCGGCCTGGCCCTGCATGAAGGCCGGCAACTCGAGGCGGACGGGACAAACGAGCAAATTCTAACTTGGTGTGCCCACCTGCCCGCGACCATCGGCAAGTGGCGGGCCGCCAAGGAAAAGCATCATCGCCTGCTCCTGCAAACCGGATTCAAACCTTGCATCGATTTCCTTAACGAACTGATGTTTGAGCCGGCGGAAATCGAATTTCTTGAACAGATGGGCGACCGCCTGGCCGGCAAGATTGCCGAGGGGAAGAAACCCACACAGGTGGCCGTCGCTTTTCTCGACAATCCCGGCCCACCCTATCAACGTGGCTATGCTCACGGCCGAACCTTCCGCAAGGAAATCAACGAGGCCGTCGAATTCTGGTGCCGAAAGCCAATGGACACCGCCGGTGAGAAGGTGTTATCCGCCAAAAGCCAGATGTTCAGTTACACCCTTGAGCATTTCCCCTACATTATCCAGGAATTGCAGGGTATCGCCGACGGTGCGGGCAAATCTCTCGATGAGATTTTCTGGTTGAACATCTTTAACGCCGTTTATCGCGTGCGGGCCACCGAGGCCTGCTCGGCCGTCATCCGTCGCGGACCGGTGGGGGAACTGCATCTGGGCAAGACCACCGACGCCGACGAAAACCAGCGGAAAGTAACCCTCCTGCGACGGGTTCGCGACGGCAATCGCGATTTCCTTGTTCTTGGCTGGGTCGGCACGGTATGGGCCGAGATCGCCCTCACCCGTTCGGGACTGGCCATCGGAGCGAATTCCGCGCCGCCTCAGCCCGGCCAGACTGCCTTCGGCATCGGCCAGCATTTTGGTGCGTATCCGGTACTCTTCGAGGCCGACAACGTGGAACAGGCTGTCGCCGCTTTCGAGAAAATTCGCTTTGCCGGCAAAGGTCAGGTCTACGGACTTGCCGACGCGGCCGGTAACGCGGCTATTCTCGAAAAAACCGGGACCGCCCAAGGCGTGATTTATCTCCGCCCCGATCAGGACGGCATCATCGGCGTTAATGACTATCAGTCCGCCGCGATGCAAATCTATAACGCCGGTCGCGGCGAGGCCATAACCCTCAACTGCCGGCAACGCCGTGACGCCTTCCAGAAATGGCTGACCGCGACGACCGATTCCGCCGGACCGAAGGCAATCATGCAACTGTTTTCCGAAGCGCCGCTGTGCCAGACGGGCCAAGTCGGCTTGATTACCGTGGACGCCGCGATCCTGTCGCCGGTCAGCGGCGAATTTCGCATCACCGGCCTACCGCCGTCCAATCCTCAATATGTCACCTGGCGATTTAACGACCGGCCCTGAAACCCAGAAAATGCAAAGGTCATATACGCGACAATAGTCGAACCACTCATTAACGCGGCCGGAGGTAATCCATATTAGTACCATCGTATGAGGCGACGCGCAGCAGTTTGATCTCGCTGATCCTCCATTCGCCGTCGCGCTTCACGAAAGTCAATTCCCATCGGGTAGGCAGCCGGTTCTGAGCGTAGCCACTGTAACGCACATCGCAGATCGCCTGAAAATCAACAATGGCCCGGCCGTCGGCTACCTCGACCCGGTGGAATTTCCAAACCGAGGCGGCATCCACCACCAATCGTTGAAGCTGCTGCTCGACCGCCTTGAGGAACGCCGCCCGGTCTCCGTAATGCGGATCGTGGAACTGCTCGTCCAGCACCTTGGCGATAAAACCCATGTCCGGCCGGTCGACGGCCTCGACTAATTCCTCGACCAATATCCGGATTCGCTCCCGGTCGGTTTTCACGACCACTTGCAGAGCAATGAGCGCCGCGCAAACCGCCAGCGTGATCCATACCGCTCGCCGAGACCGGGGGGAAAAATAACGACGATGAATGGCCAACATGATGGACAGGGTGACAAACTGGGCCATCAACATCAGCGACAAATCTTCAAGGAAAAATCGGGCGATGCGATCCATATTCAGACCCCTTCATCGAAAGGCAACAAGCATAGTGCGTCATGGATTTCCGGTCACGGCTCCGCCCCGGCGGCCACCAGATCGCCCGGCCCGGTTTTTCGCCTGCTGGCCGGCCAATCCTTGCCCGGATCGTACCATTCGGCGAGCAGTGCGCCGACCTGCTCGGGATTTTTCACTTTGATAAAGGCCTCACGCACCGCCGGCCCGCAAGGGTGCAATTCGCTGTACTTGATGCCGAACTTGCGCATGATTCGCCCGGCCCGATGACGGCCGTACAATTCGATCAGCCACTCGAAATGCCGACCGACGGTCACCCCCTGTTCCGCAACGGTCGGAGGCTCGGGCAAGGGTTGACCGGCCAGCAAGGCCCGGCAATCCTCGAAAATCCACGGGTTCCCAATGCACCCGCGAGCCAAGGTCACCCCGTCCACCCCGGTCTGTTCCAGCATCCGCATAACGTCGTCGGCCGTAAACAAATCGCCGCTACCCAGCACGACGCGATCACCCACATGCTTTTTCACCCGGGCCAGAAACGACCAGTCGCTCGGCCCCACATACCGTTGCCGCACGGTACGGCCGTGAACCGTTACCGCATCGACCCCGAGCGTAAACGCCCCATCCAGAATCGTCAGAAAATCCCGCTCGCTGGCGACCGTATCATCCATGCCCCGACGCAGCTTGACCATCATCGGCCGTCGTCCCGCGACCGCCTCATGAACCGCTCGGATGATCTCCAGCGCCTTTTGCGGTTGAGAAAGGAGATAACCGCCCCGACACCGACCAAGCACCTTGCGCACCGGACATCCGAAATTGATATCCACGCAATCGTACCCTGCCTCGACCAATTCATGAGCCGCTCGGGCGAACCCCGCCGGCTCGGCCCCCATCAACTGCCCGCCGACCGGATGATCGTCCGCCGCCACCCGGGCGATCGCCCGCTGCTTTTTCCCCGGCCGCAAGACGATCTCGTCGAGCACCACTTCGTTCAACGTGAATCCGGCCCCGTGCAGCCGGGCCACGCGGCGCATGGCCAAATCGCTGTAACCGCTCAACGCCGCCTGCACGACCGGAAAGTCGAGTTCCAATGAACCGATGCTCAGCATGTACTCCATCTTATGAATATTTCCAGCCGGCGAAAAGCGGGACACGTTCCGGATCACGCATCGCGTCTGCCCCGCAGCGCTGGCGAGAATCTCGCGCAGAGACGCCGAGAAGCGGAGATTCGATGCTTCTGTTTGCTCGACAATCAAACGGTGGACGTCTACCATAAGCGAAACAATGGGAGGAATCGAATGTGCGATCTACGTGACCGTAAACCTTCTCAACCCTATCGCGGCGGGTCGAATTTCTCTGTTTGGGCTCGGGTTAACTCACTGCGCATGCTCCGCGCGGCGGTGGTTTTAACGGCTACGCTGTATGTTATGACCCAGGCATTGCCGGCGGCGGAGATCGCGACTGCCCCGGCCCCCGTGTCGTCGGTTCTCCGCGAGCCTATCGCGGTTTACAACAACTGGTCAGCCTATGATGAGCTGTCGGATAACGTCGAACTGACCGAGGAACTGGCCTTACGTCAACTTCATGAAATCCTTCGCCTCCGCAAGGCTGGGGTGCGGATGGATTACTACCTCATGGACGCCTTCTGGTACGATCCCAAGGGTGGCTACCGGACCTTTCGACAGCCGCACTGGCCGGACGGGCCGGATCGATGGTTGGCCGAGTGCCGGGCGGCGGGACTCAAGCCCGGTCTGTGGCTGGCGTGTAATGTGCGGAGTAAGCTCGAACTGGTCCCCGAATGGGAATCCTCGCTCACCGCCGAACGTACGGCCATGTGTATGTTCGAGGGCGGTTTTCTCGATCATTTCATGGAGACACTGCAACTGTGGTATGACCGCGGCGTGCGTCTGTTCAAATTCGACTTCGCTCGCTTCAGCGCCGCGACCCCGGCCGCCGCGGCCCGGATGACCGCCGCCGAGATCGAAGAGGCCAACGCCGAAGCCCTGCGCGCCGCCCTGCGGCAGTTTCGCCGGCGAAACCCGGACGCCTTATTCGCGGCGTTCAACGGCTTCGGCGGCCAAATCAAAGGCACGTTCTATCCGATCGAGCAAACGGTCGATCGACGATGGTTGCAGGTTTTCGATACGCTCTACTGCGGCGATCCGCGTCCGTCAGACGTGCCCACGTTCAACTTCTGGCGTTCCAAGGACATCTATAGCGATCACATGGTCCGCTATTACGAGGCCAACGGCATCCCCCTCGAACGTATCGACAACACGGGGTTCATGGTGGGAACCACCGGAACCTGCTACCGCCGCGGTACGGAGGCATGGGAAGGCATGGCGATCCTCGAACACGCCCGGGGCGGCTGGTTGAACCAATATTACGGAAACCTCGAACTGCTGGATGAGCAAAAGGCCGCCTGGTTCGCCAAGGTGCAACGCCTGTTTTTCCCGCTATTGAGCGAAGGGCGAACCACCACCTTCGGCGGGCTGCCCGGCCGGGGCGAACCCTATGGCTTCATCAATGCGAATGCCACCGGCGCTGTCTGCACCGTGGTTAACCCGTCGCAGGGGTTCACCTCCGTCAAGCTTCCGCTGGCCCAGCTTGCCGAAGGGACCAACCCCCACGGACGTCTGCTTTTTACCGATGCCGGTTTTCACCCCGTCTTGGAAGCAACCGAGATTCGCCTCGGCCCCGAACAGATGGCCGTCGTGGGTTTCGGAGAATATGCCCGGGACGAATGGAATCTCGGCACGGGCGAGGATATTCGCATTCCGCTGGCGTCCGAACGACTCACCGTAACGGTTATCTCGTCCCAGCCTAACGAGATTCGCGGGGAAACCCGCGCCCTGCCCGGACATAACCTGCGGGTTTTTCTTCGCCAGAGCAAGGACGGATTGCCCCTGCGCATGTCCGGCGGCCCTCCTCCGAACGGCAAACCGCTTGATACTCTCCTGGTACTCGAAGTGCGCCAAGCCGGGCATGTCTTGCCCCTGCGTACGCAATACGGCAAGGCAATATGGAGCGGCCTGTCCTGGGCCAGCGGCGAGGTGCCCGCCGACGCCCTCGATGCGAGTCAACCTGTCATCATCACCGGCTCAACAACCGCATCCGGCTCGCCCACGTTGCAGCTTGAATGTTTTGGCGTCCAGTATTGACCGTCCGCTCAAAGTCGCACAAGGATTCTCACCATGGAAGCGTGGAGACGCTATGCCGGATTTCGACTCGGCGGAAGATCCTTTTTCACGCGCCAAGTTGATTAAAAGAGCGGGTTTACTCGTGGCGAAGGGCGACGATGGGGTCGAGGTTGGCGGCCCGGATAGCCGGGTAGATTCCGAACACGATACCGACGGCCATGCTGATGCCCACCGAAAGGATGATGCTATGCGGAGTCACGATCGTGGGCATGCCCGCGAAATAAGTGACCAGAGCGGGAATCAGCACGCCGACGGCCACGCCGATCAGCCCGCCGATCATCGAAAGCACGATCGTCTCGACCAGAAATTGCCCAACAATCTGCAACCGTTTCGCCCCAATGGCCCGGCGGATGCCAATTTCGCGGGTGCGTTCGGTCACCGAGGCAAGCATGATGTTCATAATCCCGATCCCGCCGACGAGCAGACTGATGCCGGCGATCGACCCAAGAACGATATTGAAGGTACGCTTGGTGGACTCCGCCTGGCGCAGCAGAGCCAAAGGCACGCTCATCTGGTAATCCTTTTTCTTGTGGGAACGGTCGAGCATGTGGGCGATGCCGGCGGCCACGGGCTCCACGTCATCCACCGAACGCACCTGGACAATCAACTGATGCAGTTCAACTCGCTCGCGTATGCGCGCACCGGCCGTGCGGCGCGTGTTAATGTCCCCGAAGCGCTCCCGGACCACGTCGAGAGGAGCGTAGGCATCGATTTGCTCGTCCGGGGTCTGAACCCCGCCGGCCTGGGCCTCCTCGCTCTGAACAATACCGATCACCTCGAAATATTCGCCGCCGATACGCAGCAATTGCCCGATCGTATGCTCCGTGGCCAACAGTCGGCGGGCCCCGAATTCCGTCAGCACCACCACGCTGGCCCGGCCTTCCACATCCTCGGGCAGCAACACGCGACCGGCGATCACCGGACGCCGCACCAGTTGAAACCAGTCAGGAACGGTGCCCACCAGGCGTAACTCCAGGCTCTTGTCCCCGAGGCGGCTTTCCTTGCGGATCAACTTGACCGGAACGGTATGCTCGACCGAGGGAAAGGATTGGCGGATCCTCGTTTCGTCGTCATAAAGCAACCCGTAGATGCTCATGTGCGAATGGGTGCTCGAGGTGGCTTCATCCTCCACCGCCTGCATCGTCGTAATAATGATATTGTTACTCCCGAGCTTACGAATCTGCTCGAGGGCCTCGACACTCGCCCCCTCGCCGACGGCCAGCATGGCCACCACGCTGCCCACGCCGAAAACCACGCCCAACATGGTCAGAAAGCTGCGGAGCTTGTGCAGCAAAAGGTTCTTGATCCCCAACCCGATATTGCGGATGATCCTTACCCTGCGCATCCGTCGTCCCCTTCGATCCGTTCAACCAGGCCGTCGCGCAGATGCAGCCGTCGACCCGCGTATTCGGCGATCTCGTTTTCATGGGTGACCATGATGATCGTTTTACCCTGTTCGTTGAGTTCGGTAAGCAAGTGCATGATCTGCGTACCGGTGGCCGAGTCCAGATTGCCGGTAGGCTCGTCGGCCAACAGAATGGGCGGATCGTTGGCCAGGGCCCGGGCGATCGCCACCCGCTGCTGCTGCCCCCCGGAGAGCTCGCTGGGTTTGTGTTGGAGGCGCGTGCCAAGGTTCACGCGATCGGCCAATTCGGCGGCCAGGGCGGCACTGCGCCCGGCCTCGTAACCCAGGTAAAATAACGGCAATTCAATGTTCTCTTGCACCGTTAATTGGGGAATCAGGTTGAAACTCTGGAAAATAAAACCCAGGTGCCGCAACCGAAACTCGCTTAATTGATCGTCGTCCAGTTGGCCAACGTCCCCCCCTTCCAGAATATAGTGACCCGAACTGGGACGATCGAGACAGCCAAGGAGGTTCAGCATGGTGCTCTTACCGGATCCGCTGGGTCCCATGATGGCCCAGAAGCTGCCGCGCTCGAAGGCAATCGATACGCCGGCCAGGGCACTGACCTGTTGCGTGCCCATCTGATAGACCTTGGTGACATCCCGAAACTCCGCCACAAGGGAAGGATGGGATAACGATTCGACGTGCGTATCGGGACCGGTGGAGGTCATGGGGCCCCTCCGCGCCGGCCGTTGGCGGCGCCCCGCGGTGGTCGGCCCTCGCCCCGTCCGGCAACTCCCGCCTGCGGAATCGAGGCGGACGGAGCGGCGGCGGCCGCCAGGGGCGGACCGTGCAGAATCCGCTCGCCAGGCTCCAGGCCGCTGATGATCTGCACCATCTTGTTGTTGTTCAGCCCGATCTTCACCGGCCGGGCCTCGACCTGGCCATTCTTGAACACGTGGACATGCGGTTGATTGTCGATGCGCAATACGCAATGCATCGGCACATAAACCACGTCCGCGAAGTGCTCGACAAGAATTTCCGCGCGGCAACTCATGCCCGTGCGTAATCCTCGTTCGCTACCTTCCAGATGAATCAACGTGGTATATATCTTCAGGTCCGGATTAAGAAACATACTCTGGGCATCGGGCAACGGGGCAATGCTGGCCACCTCCCCGCGAAACATGCGGCCGGGGACCGCGTCCACCGTGATGGTGGCCGGCAAACCCAGTTGCACCTTGTCGAGGTTGGATTCATGCACCTTGATCTCGGCCATCATGGCGTCCGCGGTGGGCAGATAGATCAGCTCCTCGCGCTCGCGGACCACCTGCCCTTCGTCCAACGGCTCCTGGTTGCCGCGCCAACTGCCCTTGGCGCTGGTGGCGTAAATGACCATGCCGTCGATGGGGGCGCGGATTTTGGTTTTTTCGATCTGCTGATCGATCTTGGCCAGCTTGCCCTTCTGCTGATCAAACTCCATCTGCTTGGCCTTGAGGTCCGCATCGGCCTGCTTGATGTCGGCCTGGGCCTTGCGGTTGACGCGATCCAAAGCCATGCGGGTCTGCTCGACGTTGCTCTGCAACTGGTCCAAAGTCCGCTTGTAGGTGAAGTTCTCGAGCAGGTTCAGATTGGCGACGGCCAGTTCATGGTTCAGCTCGGCCCGGTTCCTCGTCAACCGATCGGCCTCCAGCTCGGTCTGCGAAATGTACTTCTCCGCGAAAAGCGTCTCCGACCACTTGTATTTTTCCGTCGCTCGTTCGAGTTCTTCCTTGGCCAGCGTGATGTTCGAGCGGGCCTCCATCAGTAGGTTTTTGTATTCACCCTCCTGATATTGAGTCACATCCTCCTGGGCGAATCGATAATCGAGTTCCGCCTTGGCGATGTCGCTCTGCGCCTGGCTCTTGGCCACCGCCAACGTTTCCTCGGCCCCGATCAGGGCGGCCTCGGCGTTTTGAACCTGGATCAACTGATCGACGCGATTGTCCTGCAGGGTGCTGGCATCCAGCTCGACCAGCAAGTCCCCCTTTTTGACAAGTTCACCTTCCTCAATCAGATAAATAATGGTGGTCTGGCCTTCGACCTCGCTTTTGATAATCACCTGCTCGCGGGCCCGGATCGTGCCCGATTCGGCGACGCTGATGGTCAGGGCCCCGCGCTCGACGGTGAAGGTCAACGGATTAGCCCCGGCGCCTCCCCCGGGGCGCATCCATTTCCAGATCACGAATCCGGCGCTGAGCAGAACCAGAGCGCCAACCAGCAACCCCCACCCCCATGAGGGGAGGCGTTTTCGAGTGGATTGACTACTTAGGGTCATTCGACATCCCTTCGGGTACATATTCCTTCCACAGGCCGGTTTCGTCGACTTGCAATAACCCGAGGTCTCTTTGCAAGGCCCACTCGGCCACACGATACTGTACGAGCGCCGCGGTCAAGGCGTTCTGGGCGGAAATCAAGGCCTCCTGGGCCTCCAACAGGTCACGCACCTGGGCCCGCCCGGCCTGGAGAAACAAATCCGTACTCTGTACCCGCCGTTGGGCCAAGCGCGCCGCCTCCGCCTGGATTCGAACGCTCTCCCGCGATTCGAGCAAACGACGCAAATGGTCGCGGATTTCCAGCTTGATTTGATCCTCGAGTTCCTGATAATCGCGGATCGTTTGCTCCATGACGATCAAGCTGTTGCGATAGAGATTACGCTCGGCGGTCCGCTCCAGCGGCAGGTCCAGGCCGACCAATGCCGAATAGCGGCCTTCGTTGAACCGCATCCGCGCATCCGGACTTGCCGCGGAACCTAACTGGCGGCGTTCGCCGATCGAACCGCTACCCAGCAGGGTAAGATCCGCCCGCAAGGCATCGGCGGCGACGGCTACCTTTCGCTGGGTGTCATCCACCCGGCCCCGGGCCACCCGCAGATCCAAGCGATTCTCCAAAGCGAGCGTAATCGCCCGGGTTTCCTCCATTTCGAGCGGCCCGGCCTGTTCCGGACTCGGTGGGATCACCGTGGCCGGAGCGTCCGCGGGCAAAGCCTCCTCCTCGTCAGCGGGCTGGCTCTGAGGCGTCATCATATGCCGCAACGTCTCGTTAAGCTTCTCGACGGCCGTGTTGTCCAATTCGATGGCCGCATCCGTGGGCAAACCCAGCAAAATCTTGAATTCGTCCAATCGCCGCTTGTAACCCTCCTGAGCAACGATCCACCGGTTACGAGCCCGCAATTCGTTCTGCCGGGCCTGATCCACCTGAATGCCCGGTAGCAGCCCGGCCTCGGCCTTGCGACGAATGCCCCGCGTTGAAATCAAGAGGCGTTCGTAGTTGTCCTCCGCGTTTTTCCATTGGTCGAGCTGCTGCAAGACGGAGAGATATTCGCTGGCGATGTTCACCGCGAATACCCGCTTGTAACGCTCGAACAGATAGATCGCATAAACGACATCCCGCTCCGCCTGGGTCAGCGGCTCCGTCACCACGAAACGCTCCGAGCCGCGCAGAAGCGGTATGGAAATGCTTCCATCGGCGTACACCCCCCGCGACGAGGCCCGGTCCTGAGTCAACAGATTCACCAGATCCAGACCGATCAGCCCGGTAAGCGTCATACCGTTTTTCAACCGCTTGGTCAGTTGCAGCACGCCTTTGCTCTGCATCTGGGTGACTTCCTGCCGGTCGGTGTCCCCCTTGTCATTGATCACCACTTCTTCCTCAAGGTCGGTCTGAAGCAGCGATTCGGCCAGCCCGGCCCAGGTGAAGCGAAAGAAATCCTGCTCCAAGTCGAGCGCCAGGGCGGCTTGATACACCTGTTCCTTGCGGGTCTGATACGTGCGATTGTTCCGGGCGGCGATCTGCAGGGCCTCCAGCAGGGTGAGACGCAAGGGAGAGACCGTGGAGGGAAAATCTTCCGGGGCTTGAGTCGGCTCGGTTAAATAATCCTTGTCCGGCCAATGCTGGGACGGTGGCAGGTCCGCGGTCCCCAACGAGGCGGGGTCGGCGTAAACCAATTGCTGATCGATCAGCAGACGACGGCGAAGCGTATCCGCCGGCCGATCGATCGAATACGATTCCGTCCGCCCCAGTACCTGCCGGCTGGTGTTCCGCGCGATTTGATAGGCCGTCTGATCGGCCTCCTTGCGATAAAACGTCGCCGGGTTACAGCCTGATGCACATACTATCGCCCCGCCGACGAGCAGGCCGTAAATCATACGTCCCTTGTTTGTCATGTTCATCCGCCTGCTCCATGCGTAAGCTGATGAGGTCTCTTCGTCGCCGGAAAAAAATCAAGAGCATCTACCCAGGTTGGTCGGTCTACGATTCCGATTGCATTCCAGGCACATGGCCCTCCGCCGCGGCGGACGGGAGCCGCCGATCGGCGCATTCGACTTGCATCGAACGGATATCGCCGACCGGGTCGCGGGGCCGCCGATAGTGTAACCGAAAACGCGGGATTATCCATAGCCGCTCGGCCGGCTCGGTGGTACAATCGCGCCGCCTGAACACCATACGGGTGTTCGGTAATATCCGGCCATCACGAACACGTTTACACCCATCCATGAGGAGACTTTGGTAATGTCCCGATCAAACCCACCGGCGAGGATGATTATCGGCGCGATCCTAAGCCTGTCGGCTCCGTTCGCTTATTCGGCCGAAACCGTGGTGGATGCCTTCGTCAGGGCGGGCCGGCACCCCTTGCGCATGGACAAACCAGCCCCCGCTTTCTTTGAAGGCGCCGTGCTGGGCAACGGAGCCTTGGGGGTGACGGTTTGCCCGCGACCCGATGCGGTCATGCTCCACTTCGGGCATAACGCCGTTTGGGACATTCGCCTTGCGGAAGAAAATAAAGACAAACTCTTGCCCTTCGAGCAAATCTGGGAAAGAGTCAAGCGGGACACGCCTGAGGACCAGGCCTGGTTCTCCGAGTACTGCCGGATGGCCCGCGAGAATTACAGGAAACCCTATCCGCGTCCATGGCCCTGCGGCACGGTCATATTCGGTCTCGACCGCCGACTGGCCGAAGTCCTCGGCCATCGGGTGAACATCGATACCGGGATATGCGAAGTCTTTTTTCTCATGGATACAAAAACCGTTACCTTGGAAATCTTCACGGACATGGGCGCGGACCGCGTCTGGATGCGTATGAAGGACGCGGCCGGGCAACCCATCGCCGCCCCGTTTAACCGTCTGCGTCTCATGCCCGAGCAAGGCGAGATGGCCACCAAGGAACATGCCGCCGAAGACACCCTGACCTTTCGACAAGTCCTCCCGGTACTCGGCGAGCGGCGGGAAAAAGACGAGGCCCTGCGTTTGTCCGTGCGGATCGCCGGGCGGGTAACGCCGCGATATGCGCCCAGCGAACCTTTTGTCGCCTGTATCCAGTTGGATCATGGGCCGGCGACGCGCATCCCCGACCAGATCGCCGAAGTGCCGCAACCCACGCCGGAGAATTACCAGGCGGCAAGCAAAGCCGGCCGCTCCGCGTGGAAAGAATATTGGGAACGCGCGGGCGTCGAACTCGACGACGATCTATTAGAGCGTACCTGGTATCACAACATGTACTTTCTGAACTGCTCGGTGCGGCCGGGAGTCACCTGCCCCGGACTGTTCGCCAACTGGAGCTACAAAAACATCGGCACCGCCTGGCACGGCGATTATCATTTCAATTACAACATTCAACAGCCCTTCTGGGTCACGTTTTCCGCCAATCAGCTTGAAAAACATCTGCCCTATGTGGATCTCGTGCATTTCATCCTGCCGGTCAGTCAAGGCTGGGCCCGGGAGTCTTACCAGCTTCCCGGCGCGTTTTTCCCGCACTCGGCCTATCCGGTCGAGATGACCATGATGCCTTATCCGGTTCCGATTTGGGGCGCGGAAGTCTGCGAGACCCCCTGGACGGTCCAAAGTCTCTGGTGGCATTATTTGTATTCGATGGATAAGGATTACCTGCGCGAACGGGCCTTCGGGCCGATACGCGAGGCCGTTCTTTTTCTCAACGCCTACATGCGCCGAGCCGAGGCGCGCGGCCCGCAATGGAAGGACGACAAATTCCACATTTATCCCACCGTGGTTCCGGAATTGTACGGGCTCAAGCCCGACCCGCGATTCTGTTCCGACTGTATCGTCGATCTGGCCCTCACGAAGTTCGTGTTTCGCGCCTATCTGGAAGCATGTCGGCTACTCAATCGGCAGGAACAGGAAGCGGATCTGATGCGCGATGTGGCCGAAATCCTCGCGCATTTTCCCGATTATCCCACGGCCGAAAGCCAACGGGGAACCGTCTTTGTCTCGGTTCCCGGCGAAAGCCCCGAACAGGTGTACAACGCGCCGACCTCGCTGGTGCCGGTATTTCCAGGTGAGGATATCGGCCTGCATTCATCGCCCGACGAGTTGCGCATGGCCATCAATACCTGGAAAAATCAACAGAACGAGGGAGGGAACGATCTGGTCTTTCTCAACCTGCAGGGAGCCCGGCTCGGCCAATTGGATTTGGAACGTTTCAAACGCCAGATAAACTATTGCCTGCTGCCGAACGGCACCTGCACCAACCGGGTCCTGCAAGCCGGCGGCCGATACCAGGATGCCACCGATTTCGATTTCATGGCCGGCATGGGTAATTGGTTCGAGAACTTCTCCCTGCCGGTCGTGGTCAACGAATGTCTGCTGCAAGGTTATACCGGCCACCTGCGTCTGTTCCCCAACTGGCCCATGGATAAGACGGCGGGTTTCCACCAACTCCGGGCGGTGGGTGCTTTTCTGGTCAGCGCCCGGTGCTCGCGGGGCCGGGTCGAATGGGTCCGGGTCGAGGCGGAAGTCGGAGGCCCGCTCAAGCTGATCAACCCCTGGTCGGCGCCGGCTCAGGTAACCCGCTCCGGCAAAACCGTTACGCTAAACGGTGATCTTCTGGAATTGCAGACCCAGCCCGGTGAAATCATTCTTTTCCGCTCTGAGTAGCGTGGCTGATTCACCAAGCCTGTCGCCGGCGCACCATGACGGAGCAATAGAAGAGGAGAAACGTCACGGATGAGCGGGCTACGGCTTACCCTACAATCTCAAAAAGTGGCCCCAATGGTCGAATTGTCCTCCTGTCTTGTTGAGACCAACCCCAGACAGCGCCCCTGATCATCTGCATCGGTCAGGCATCCGATCAATCGAGTGATGGCTATGTGTTAAAATTTTATTGATAATATTATCTTTTATGCAAATCTATCATTTAGAAAATCTAACAGATGATGTTAGAATATCCAACAAATGACGATACTTAATGGTGATATTTGTGGAGAACTTGTATGTATCCTCGCCATATTACTAACAAACTGCTGGCGGCGCTGAAGGATACTCCGGTCGTTGTTTTGCATGGATCCCGCCAAACCGGCAAGAGCACCTTGGTCCGCCAGATAGCGGCCGAGGCTCACCCGGCGACCTATCTGACCATGGATCAGGCCAGCGTGCTGGCTGCGGCCAAAAGTGATCCGGTGGGGTTTTTGGCTGAGCACGAGGGGGCGGTCGTTCTTGATGAGATCCAGCGTGTCCCCGAGTTGATTCTGGCGATCAAAGCCGCAGTGGACCGGGATCGTCGCCCAGGGCGTTTCCTGCTGACCGGTTCAGCACATGTCCTGCACCTCCCCAAACTCGCCGACTCGTTGGCCGGGCGCATGGAGGTCCATACCTTATGGACGCTCTCGCAAGGGGAAATGATGGGATGTCGCGAGGGTTTTTTAGATGCCGTCTTCGCCGACCAATTCTCTTCCTGGCCCGGGTCAGCCAACGAGAATCCCGAATCATCAAGAAGAGATTGGTCGCAGCGAATCCTTGCGGGTGGATATCCCGAGGCGGTTGGGCGAAAAAACCAGGAGCGACGGCGGCAGTGGTTTGAATCCTACATCAACTCCGTCCTGATCCGCGATGTGAGGGATCTGTCCAACATTGCCGGTCTCACCGACCTGCCTCGGTTGATGACGGCGATCGCCGGGCGGGCCGGTGGTCTGCTAAACTATGCCGAGCTTGGCCGTGATGTCGGCTTGAACAACATGACCGTCAAGCGTTATCTGGCGCTGATGCGGGCCACGTTTATCATACAGACCGTGCAACCCTGGTATACCAATCGCATCAAGCGTATCGTTAAGTCCGAAAAGCTCTATCTGGGGGATACGGGTCTGCTGGCCCACCTGCTCGACGTCACTCCTGATCGGTTCATATCGGATCGGAAATTGGCCGGCCTGCTGCTGGAGAATTTCGTTGTCCTTGAACTATTCAAACAGGTCTCCTGGAGCAGGACGCGGCCGACCATTTGGCATTTCAGAGATCATCAAGGCCACGAGGTGGACATGGTTCTGGAAGATGCCGGCGGAAGGAAGATTGTCGGTATCGAGGTCAAGTCCAAAATGACTTTGGATACCGATGATTACCACGGCCTGCGTATACTGGCGGAAGCCGCTGGCGAGCGGTTTCATCGTGGGATACTGCTCTATTGCGGTTCGGAGATGATCCCTTTCGGCCGGAATCTTTACGCTCTTCCGGTTGAAGGGCTGTGGAGGCTGGGAACTCAGTCAACGCGGCCATGATGTTCGGTAATGTACAACGGCAACGAGCAATAATGGACTCATCGATGGAAGAGGAAACCGAGTACTTATAATTTATTCTGATTGACAAATGCATCAATCAGGGCAATGGCGTTTTCAATCGGAACGCCCGGCAGGATGGCTTTGGCCGGGGCCATGACGTAGCCGCCCCCCGCGGCCATGTGCGTAAGACAGGTCCGCACTTCGCGGCGTACATCCTCCACGCTGCCGGCCTGCAGGGTGTATTGCGTGCTGATCCCGCCCATCAGGCAAATATCCTTGCCGAAGCTTCGTTTCAATTCGAGGATATCCATTGCCTCCGGCTGAATCGGCTGAAGAAAGTCCACGCCGACCTCGATCAGGTCCGGTATAATCGGCTGGACATGTCCGCACGAGTGCAGATAAAACCGCTTGCCCCCCCGATGAATCCTCTCCGCGAAGCGAACCAGGTGCGGTTTGATGAACCGCCGCCAATGCTCCGGGCTGATCAGCAGGCTTCTCTGGGTGCCATAGTCTTCACTGAAACCGATGGCATCAATCCGATCGCCATAGTTTTTCAGCAGATGATCGATGACGCCCAGGCAAAGGGCCTCTAACCGATCAAGAAGTTCATCAACGAAGTCGGGAGACAGGATCAGGTCCATCAGGATGTTTTCCATGGTGCGCATGAACCAGGTGCGTTCCCAAAACATGGATCCCAATTGCACGATTTTGAACCGCTCGGCATGGGTTTCGAGCCAGGAATCAAGATGCTTGAAATGCTCGGCGGTGGTCAGATCGGGAAATGTGTAATTCTTCAGACTCGGTTCCGTAAGGGCCGGCCGCTGTATGTACCAGGCGGCCTTTCCGTAGCGAATATGGGCGCCAAATTCATCAATAAACCCGTCGCCTTGGTCCGCGGCATGCAGAGAGAGAATCTCCGTCATGGCCGTATAACTGCCCGCGAAAGTCCTGGTGCCGTCGGCGGGTCCGATGAAACATTCCGGCCCGTAGTGGGCGGCCAGCGGCGGCACCATCGCCTTATCCACCCAGATGTAATAGGGACATACTTCCGGCTCCTCGAATCGCGCGGTTTGGTAGACGACGTCTCGAGGCTTAATCGCGATACTCATGTTTAACCTCTTGATGACATTCGACAGCGGCGCCCCCGGCTCAAACCGCCGATGCGGAGCCGCTCCGGCTCGCTTCGTTATAGCCGCCACCGCCGGCAACAATCGGAACCTTGATCCGTGAGAATGAATCTCCAAGGGGATTGTATCCGAAGGGTGACGATATGAAAACGTCAACTATCGTAGAGCCGTATCTCCGGAATATCCGACGGCGACGGATAAAGGCTCGCTCGCCGGGCCGGTTTGTCCGGCGAAGAAAAATGCCGTAGAATCCCCGCGGTTTGGCGATGTTCGTCGTCAAGGAAACACCCCCCCGCCGTGGTTGGGAGGATACACGCATGGCAGAGACGATCATGAACATGTTCCGACTGAACGGGAAAGTGGCCGTGGTCACCGGAGGGGCCCGGCATCTGGGTTACGATATCGCGGATGTCCTTGCGGAAGCCGGCGCTGACGTGGTTATCACCTCACGCAAACAAGAGAGCGCGGACAAAGCCGCCGAGAAGCTGCGTGCCGAACGGGGGGTCGATGTATTGCCCCTTCAACTCGATATTCGCGATTACCAGCAGGTTTGCGAGGTGGGCCGCATCGCCGGCGAGTGGAAAGGGCACGTGGACATTCTGGTGAACAACGCGGGAGGAGGCTCGGGGCTGTCGCCCGCGCACCTTTTCGAGCGCAGCGCCGAGGACATGGCCGATCTGATCACGACGAATCTGACCGGCTGCCTGTATTGCTGTCAGGTGTTCAGCCGGATGATGGCCAAACAGGGCCATGGGAAAATCATCAACATCGCTTCCATCGCCGCCCTGATGGGCCGGGACCGGCGGATGTACCAACGTTACGGTATGAAGGGCCAGCCGATCGATTACGCGGCCTCCAAGGCCGGAGTGATCGGCATGACCCATGACTTGGCCGGCCTGCTCTCACCGATGGGGATCAACGTGAACGCCATTTCCCCCGGGGCCTTCGGCCCACGCGAGCTGCCCAAGGGCTTTTGTGTGGAATGGGCCGACCGCACGCCTCTGGGCCGCATGGGGCGTGACGGCGTCGACCTGAAGGGAGCGGCCCTGTTTCTGGCCTCGGCGGCCTCGGACTATGTGACCGGTCACAATCTCATCGTGGACGGAGGTTTTCATCTATGGCACTGAGACGTGTCGCCATCATCGGCTGCGGCTCGATCGGTCGCCGGCACGCCCGGCTTATGACTCGCCGCAAGGATCTGGAGGTCGAGCTTTGTGAACCCAATCCGGAAATACTTGCCCTGGCCCTCAAGGAAGTAGGTCAAGTCCGTATCCATGACACTTTCGAGGATGTCTTGGCCAGTCGCCCCGAGATGATCGTTATCGCGACCCCGCACCATCTCCATGCCGACCAGACGATTCAGGCGCTCTCCTCGGGTGCGCACGTTCTTTGCGAAAAGCCCATGAGCGATAATCTGAACGATGCCCAACGCATGTTCGCCGCGGCCGAGAAAAGCGACCGTGTCCTGACCTTTGGTTTTCAACTTCATTTCCAGCCGGGTTTGCAGCGCATCAAGCGGCTTATCGATTCGGGTGAGTTGGGTACGCTTCTCCACGTGCATTGTCGCGTCGGCTCGTATATTACCCTCGTCAATTCAAAGTCGCGTTACCAGGCTCACTTGGAGGGCGCCTTGCTCTGGGATTACGTGCATCAATCCGATGCCCTGTATTGGTGGCTGAGGCGGAAACCGCGCGGGTTGTACATGGCCGCCGGGCAAGGTGGAGCATTGAGCCTGCAATCGAATCCCAATTTCCTGACCCTTACCCTGGATTACGATGAACCCCTTGTAGCCACCATCCACCTCAATTACGTCCAGATGCCGGAGCGACACGTTTACGAGGTGGTCGGGGACAAGGCCTGGGCGACATTCGATCTCAATACCGCTCGGCTCCGTATCGGCCGGCGCGAGGAGCAGACGGAAACCGAGGAAATATTCTCGACCGAACGGGATCCTTGGTATGTGGCCGAACACCAGGCTTTTTTAGATGCCGTCGACCGCAAGCGCTCGCCGGAAAGTCCGGCCGCGGACGCCATTCTTTCCATGCAAATAACTCAAGCGGGCCTGGCCTCCTGGAAAAGTCGCCAACGCATCGAGCTGTGAACAGACGTTTCGATACAGGAATCTCGACACGGTTCCATCCGCCCCGTCGCGCTTCGACCAACCTTAACGAAACAGCGCCCACCCCAATGGGGTACAGATACCCTTGCGGTCGTGCGTGGACATACCCAATATCTTGCCCATGAACGACCGCCCGTTCCGCGCCTTTCCTTTTTCCGGACCACCTTTTGTGTTCTTATGGAATGGGCCATGCGTTATGGCCGTCGGAGATATGATATGGAGCGTTTTTCATGCCAACATCCTACTCTCAACTCACTTCCCTCTATTTTCTCCGGCCAGGCCGATCGGCCATTGTGCCACCACGCTTTTACAAAAATTCCCCTCCGTGTCTCCGCGAACTTCGTGGTAAAAAACGTAAAAGCGCCAAACGAAGCCAAACTCCCACAAAAAACGCTATAATGCATTGTCATGAAAGGAGATATAAATGATAGTGAGCACTAACTTATCGGCGTTCAAGCCGATGTATGAACCCCGGCGCCTCAAACGGATCGCGTCGCCCGTTTCCCGAATCGAATCTGATGGGCACAAGGCCGATCACCGATAAAACGATCATCCATGCCTTTCGATTGTGCCGGAATAAACCTGTACAATTGGCCGCGCGGGCGGAAGGGTTGGGATCGTTCGGCGAATTGAGGACGACGGTATGAGATGTTGTACGCGGGTCGCTTTGTTACTGTTTATGTTGGCTCTGACCACCCCGGTGGAAGCTCAGGAATTATCCACCGGTAAATGGCTGGTCGATCTGGGACGGGACTACCCGCTTTCCGTGCAGGCCGGCCTGTCCGAGACCGACGGGCAAATCGCCCTGCTGTTCATGCAGGCCGCCCGGCGGGTCGAGCCGGAACTGGCCGAGGCCTGTCACTGGTCGTACGATCTGCTACTTGCTCTGGGCCGCGAGACCGAGGCGTTGGAAAACCTGGGCCGTTACGTTGTATTACAACCCGACGATCTTTCCGCGTATCTCGACTGGATCGATCTGAACTTGCGGAACCTGCAGACCGCCGAGCAGCGGGCCGAATTCTGCCGCGAGCATCTGGACCGAAAGGAGCAGCCAGCGGAGGTGCTCAGCCATCTGCACCGGCGTCTAGCCGAGCTGTATTTCAATCGCGGCGATCTTGGACCGGCCGAGCAAGAGGCGGCCGCCGCCGTGGAAGCTTATCCCTGCAACATTTCGGCCGTGACCCTGCTTGAGCAATCGCGGGCTAACCGGGAGGACGGGCCGGCCACCCATGTTCAATATCTATCGCAAGTACTGGCCTGCAACCCGGCCGACCTCGACAGTGCGCGGCAACTGGCTGACTTGCTGTCTTGGGAAGGCTTGCCTGAGGAAGCCGACCGCTGGTATCGGCACGCCGTCAACCTGCATGAGCGGATGCCCCCCTATCAGGCCCCTCCGGAATTGCAGCTCGCCCGGGCGTCGGCCCTCCTCGACGCCGACCGAATCGAACCGGCCGAGCAAATACTGCGTCAAATCAACGAGAGCCATCCCGACCGAGTCGACGGGCAACTGCTTAACGCCCGCCTGGCGGAAAAACGCGGGGATCCCGCGACGGCTCGACGGTGTATCGAGACCGCGTCCGAAAAGGTGCAATTCATGTTGGCCAACGCGGGGCCGAGTTCGCCGCTGGAGCCCGGTCTGGTGGCGGAAATGGCCTGGTTTTTCGCCCATCATGATCCTCAGCCGGCCAAGGCGGAGAGTCTGGCCCGGTCCGCCTTGGCGGACCAACCGGATTCACCGGTCGCCCGGCGAGCCTTGGGCAGCGCGCTGCGGCAAACAGGCCGTGACGAAGAGGCCATCAAGACCCTCGAACCGCTGGCCAAAACCGACCTATGGGCGGCCCTTGAGCTGGCCCGGGCCTTGGAAAATAATTCTCGCTCCGACGAGGCCCGGGCCCTCCTTCGGCGGGCGACCACCCAACCGGCCAACGGTGAGCAGCGGGCGGCCCTGGCCGAAGCGACCGGCGGGCCGGCCTCGGCCTCCGCCCCCACCAGCCGACCGGAAACCGCCGACATCCGGGCCGTCCTCGAGCGTTTCAACGCGGCCGTGCTGGAGTATCCTCTTGATACTTCTAAATACTTGTTCGTGACCGTCCGCCCCGCCGAGTCGGAGTTTCTTCCGGGCCGGCCGTGGTGGTGCGATTTCGAGATCAGGAACAACGGGCCGTTCGCCATCACCCTCGGACCCGGACTGATGACCGACGCTGAACTGCTCTGCACCATCGAGACCACCGGCGACCGCCGGCGATCCTCCGGAGCGACGTTGCGTATTTCGCTCAACCGAAAGACGCGGCTGGCCCCGGGCGAGACCATTTCCCAGCGTCAGACCCTCGATATCGGAACGATTCGCGCGGGGATGATCGGCACGCCGCAGATGGACCATCAGGTCAGCGTGTCGGCGATCCTGGCCCCGGTGCTGACCGGCTATGAACAAGGTCAACCCGTATGGAAGGCGGGACTCGGCGGGCTCGATATCGGCCCGATCCGCTTCCGCCGCCGGGCGTTGGGGGTTAACCGGCAAACGCTGGATAAAATCATCGGCGTCGCCCGAAGCGGCACGGCTCCGGATCGAATCCGGGCGGCGGAATTGCTGGCCATGCTCCTGGCCGAGCAACAACATCTGGCTGCCGGCCGGTTGAACTACAATGCCACCCGGCTGGATGTCGGTAACCTGCAAAGCGCGGTTCTCGACCGGCTGAGCGATCCGGACTGGTCGGTCCGGGCTCGCGTGGCCGAATCGCTGCGCTGGTTCGTGCTCGATTCCACCGGTACGCAAAAGGCCATGGGGCTTTTGAACGACGAGCATTGGTTGGTTCGCGGTTTGGCTCTGCGGATGCTCACCGATCACTACGCGGACAAATTCGCCCCGGTCCTGCAACGTCAAGCGGAAAGCGACCCCGACCCTTGGGTCCGTCAGTTGGCCGCCGCTCTGCGCAAGCGAACCCTGAACAAAACGGCCGCGACCCAACCGGAATAAGGCACGCACAACCACGAACGGTTTACGCGGAGCGCATCTCCATGCGCGAGACGGCGGGCAAGGCGGCGCCAACCTTGACCGTTCGGCGGTTTTGCATGGTGGAGTTAACCAGCTCGGTAATCTGCTCCAGCCGGGCGGTCCAGGACTCGGCCAACATGAGTTGGCTGCGCTTCCACCGGGCGGCGTGGGAGTTATCGTCCCAGGCTTGCCGGCAACCGCGGACCGCGGACTCCACGTCGTCGGCCAGCCAGATCATGCCCGGGTTCGACTTGATCACCGGTAGCGGAGAACTGACCACCGGCACGCCGGCGGCGAGGTATTCGTAGAGCTTGATAGGGTTGGCGTAATAAGTAAGCGGAACATTGCGGAACGGGATCAGGCCTACGTCGAAATAACGCAAATAAGCGGGCAACTCGTCGTGGGGCTTGTTGCCCAGCCAGTGAATATTGGGCAGACCGGCACACGGGCCGCGTGAGGTTTTCTCCGGTCCGATCATCACCACGGAGGCTTCCGGAATACGCCGGGCCAGACCAGCCACCATGTCAAGATCGACCCACTCGCCGATCACTCCGACGAAGCCGAGGATCGGCCGGGCCAAACCGCGCAAATCCGCCGGCATGGGCAGCGACTCGCTCACCGCCCGCGACAATCGAGCATGATCCACGCCGTGTTGTACCAGATGCACGCGCGGGTGCCACTGGCGTCGGGTCTCGTACAGGGTCGGCGAGGTGGTGACGACCAGATCGCATTGGTCCATCAATTCGCGTTCGCATCGTTCGATCAATCCGCGATCATAACCCGGAAACTCTCCAAACGCGTCGACGCAATAGTACAACACCAATTCCTCGTCGAATCCTCCGACCAACTCGCCGATATCCGGGGCGAAACTCCACAACTGGACGGGACGCGGGGGCAGACGTTTAAGGACTTTACGAATCGCCCGGCGTACACTCGCGGCGTTCAGCTTTCGCACCAGCGGCGATCCGGGCAGCGGAATCTGCGGCGGGGTCAGGACGGTCAACGACTCGGCCGCCCGACGCGGACCCTGCCCGATCTGGCCGATCTTCGAGACGATCGAACGCAAATCGCCCAGACTCAAATGCGGCGTCCGCGAGGCATGCCAGTTGACCCAAAGCACGTGATTGCGTTCGGCCAACTTGCGCATGACATGATGCTTACTGGTTGGATGATAGTCCCATCCGCTGGCAAAACAGATAATGGTTCGATCCGCGATCACAAACACCCTCCCATCGCAACGCTTTCGCGATCCGCGGCGCGATCCTCGCGCTCCGTCGGATCGTAAGGATCGGAGTCCTCGGCCGATTCGATGGCGGCCGCGGACGCTGCCTTCGTTTCCTCATACCCCAACAATTGTTCCATCAAACGCAGGCCCGGCCCCGGCTGAAACCGTCGGGCGACCCATTCGGCGCCACTACGGCCCACGGCCTCGGCCCATGACCTGTCGTTTAACAAGCTCAACACGGCGCGGGCAAATTCGGCCTCGGACGAGGCGACCAGGTAATCCTCGCCGTTCCGCCCGTCGATCCCCTCGGCCACGCAGGGCGTCACCACGCAAGGCACGCCCTGGGCCATGGCGGTCAACACCTTGATCTGTACGCCGCGGGCCAGACGCAGCGGAGCTATGTTCACCCGCATGCGATGCAGGTAGGGCTCCACCGCGGGGACTGTCCCGGTCACCCGGACGGCCCGTCCATCGTCGAGACGACGAATGGTTCGGCTGGGCGAGCGCCCGACAATCCACCACTGGGCGTCCGACCGCCGTCCTTGAACCAGCGGCCAGATCTTCTGGTAAAACCAGCAAGCCGCGTCAATGTTGGGGCCATAATCCATGGCCCCGAGGAACCCCACGATCGGGTCTTCGGGTAATGTCCATTCCCTTTCGCCCGCCAGGTGAGGTTGAAATTCAAATTCCGGAAGAGTAACACCCTCGAGAATATGCGTGCGGCGGCGCAGACTGTCGTCGGGCAGCAACGCCGCCTCGCGTTGGTTGATGAGCACGGTGGCGTCGAAGGCGTGGATCCATTCACGTTCGCGGTCGGCCAGACGGCGGGCCTCGGTCGCATAGAGCCAGCGTCCGGGCCAGCGGCTGGCCTCGGCGGATTCGGCCCATTTACGACTGTCCAGATCATCCATATCCAAGACATGCCGATCGGCCGGCACGCGTAAGGCCAGAGGGGCCATGCCGGAGGAAAAAGCCAACACCGCATCGAAACGAATTTCCCGGGCCCATTCCATCACCCGGGCCTGCAGACGACGACTGGCAAAGTAACCTTCGGTGGCGGTGCGTCCACAAGCCAAATGGGCCAACGCTCGACCGGCGGCGGATACTCCGCGGAGCGGGACAGCCTCGACCGCCCGACAGGTACGGCCTAACTCGCGCAGCGATCGGCGAACGGTCGCGCCGTGCGGACCATATGGAAGCGTATCAAGAAAACCGGCGCACCAGACCTCATGCCGCCGGGCCAGATACCGCAGCAGGGTGTCAACCCGCAGCTTGGCCCCGCGATCCGGCGGACAGGGTAAACGATGTGCCAGAAATAACAGTCTCATGATCCGTTTCACGTACTCTTCATCTTCCTGACCAATCCATCACCGACCCACGGTTATAGTGCGCTCTCCATACCAGTTACGGCCGCGCAAGCCGCCCCTCCATGCGCCGGGCTAACCCGGTATCGATTTCGCCAACCAGGCCCCGAGCGGGCGGGTAACCGCCAGAGGCAGTCGCGGCCAGACCCGTCGGGCCAGGCTCAGACGAGGATTGTCCGGCCGCAGGTCCGGGGTTTTTCCTCCCCGCGGCACGTAATACTGATAATGCAGCGGCGTCGGCTCGAACCCCTGGAACCGCTTGAAATTGAACGAACCTTCGTTGTCCGTGCGCGATCGGCCGAAATCGAATTCCCGGCAGCCGATCTCGACGCCCCGCTCCATGGCCGTCAGATACATAAAATTGTTCGGATGATATTTTTCAAAGCGCTCGTCACAACCGGCGAAATAGGGCAGCAAGGTGCGGCCGTAGATAAAACTGACCAGTCCCGCAATGGGTCGGCCGCGATGGCAAACCAATTGCACAAGATGCCGGATCGGCATCGGCGAATCGTCGCCTTGAGCCGCGGTCCGTTCAATCAAGGCCTGGAAAAATCGCGTCGGATAATTGATCGAGCCGAGGCGGCGCATGCTCTGACTGTAGAGCGCCCACACCTCGTCCAGATGACGGTCGTCAAACTCGACGGTCAACCCGTAGCGCTCGCGGGCCTGACGGGCGGCGGCCCGAGCCTTGCGCGGCAAGCCGAGCAAGACCGACTCCGGGGTGTCGGGCAGATGTTTGCGGAAAGTCACGTAGCGACGAGCAACCGGCAATTCCGGCCATTGCGGCTCCATCGAGCGGATATCGATCCATTGCGCACCCACGCGGTCGGCGAGGCATTGGGCCCGGGCAAGCAATGCCCGGTGGGTTTCCTCGTCGTCGGCCAGAGTCCCTCCGTAGATCGCGTAGGGTACGCTGACCAGCAGAGTGCCGGCCAACCGGCTTTTGATTTCAGTCAGAGGGAAAACCCCGACGAGGCAATCGTCGCGCCAGGCGGCTAGATAGCGCAGGCGATGCCCGAACGCCTCTTGCACCGCTTCCGCCCAGGTCAAGGTATGAAAGAGAGTTCCCCGCGGGTGTCGCGCCACATAGGCATCCCAAGCCGGGTTCGTGAGGTCGTTCAACTGACTGATCCGCAACGCCATGCTTTTCCTTCTTGAGGGTTTCGCCTGAAACCGGTGAATAAACCATGAACATCTTTATGGGCACGATTTCCGGGCTTCAGGGCCACGCGTTTAATAATTCGCGGCAAAATCGCCGTGCCCCTCGTAAAGAGCCCCCTTGTTCAGGTCGCCCACCAAAATGGCGCCGGCCACGGCGATGTTGTTGACCTCCAGCGATTTGACGCATTTCTGGAGCACGGGCTCCGGCGTGCGGTTCATGCGGATCACCAGCATCACGGAATGGCAAAAGGCGCCGATCAATCCGACATCGGCAAAGGGATCGATGGCCGGCGTATCCAGCAAGGTGTAATGGAAGCGCTCGCGTAGCTCCTTGGCGAGACTGATGGCTTTCCCGCCGGTCAACAATTCGGTCAGGCTCGAATCGTTCACCTGACCCGAGGGAATGAAAAACAGGTTTCGGCGAACCACGGACAAACAAACCTCGCCAAGCGTTTTTTCGCCGCGCAGAATTTCCGCGACCCCGGGAAGCTCCTCCGCCTGAAACATTCGGCTGAGTCCCCGGTTACGCAGATCAAAATCGGCCATGACCACCTGAACGTGGCGGAGTTCGGAGAGGCTGAATCCCAGATTGGCCGTGGATACCGTCTTTCCCTCTCGCGGAAAGGCGGAACTAACCCCATAAATACGCGGACGATATTCAGCATTGCTGGTGAGCAAACGGGTGCGTACCGCGCGGTATTTTTCCGCGATCTCGGAACTCGGCTCGTGGAAGGCCACGATGGTCCGGGGGATGCGCTCGGCGGGCAGGGCCACGGCCGACAACGGCGGCAGCTCGCTCGCCAGCGAGGATTCGCGCAGCGCGGCGGGGGCGCGAAGCATATCCGTCAAGTCGTCCGGTCCAAAGTTATCCGCGGCATCGGACGACCCCGGTCCGTCCACCGACGCGGGATCCTGGACACCGGACGGGTTCTGCGCGGCCCGCCGGCCTCGCTCCTCCTGGGCTCGTTTTAATGCCTCAGCTATCCGTCCCATAAATACCTTGGCTTCCTTCCACCTATCCTTTTCCATTTCTCCATTAACCGGGCCACAGCCCACTCAACCGGTTGAGCAACTGGCTGTATGCCAATGGTTTCTCCAAGTTGAGATAGACCAAGATGCCCAGGCCGATCACCGTCAGCGATTCACCAAAGGTCAAGATTCCCAGAAGTCGGACCTGAAGATCGCCCGGCCGCCGACCCTGGCGAATTTCATTGATCGTACCCAGAACCGGAATCCCCAACGCTTCCTGAACACGCATGGGGTTACGGAAGGAATGATCGAACACCTCGCGGAGGAAGGTGCAGACCATGGCCAAAGCCAAGCCCACCACCGCGCTGAGGAAATAGACACCCTTAAGGGCGGGAGAGCTGGGCTTGGTGGGCGAGTTGGCTTCCAACAGAGTGGCGAAGCTGATGCCCCGGTTGTCCTCGTCGGCGTTCAAAACCCGCTCCATTTCCTCCACGCACTGCTTGTAGCGCCGCAGGTGGCTCGACTCCGTCTCCAGATCTTTCTTGAGCGTCAGGTATTCGTGCTGGCGATTGGGCAATTGTTTCCTTTCCTCTTCCAGCCGGGCGCGTTCCTGGCGGGCGTTCTGGATATCCTCGTTGAGGGCGGCCAACTCGTTGCTCAAGTTCTTGAATTGGACAGCCACCTGTCCGCGTTGGGCCGCAAGGGGGGTAACCCCGTTACGAGCCGGAGCGGTAACGATCAGATTTCGGCTTTCCACGCGTTGCGGCACCTGGCTCAGCCGCTCCCGCAGTAATTGCTGCTTGTCACGGAGGGCCTTGACCGCCGGATGGAAATCGGTTCGGCCATTAATGGTTTTTTCCTCGTCGATATTTTTCCCCACGTCCTCCAGCTCGCGCTGCAAGCGCTGGTATTCGGGATTGGCCACTGAACCGGCGTCCAGGATGCTGGGCCGACTCGTCGGCTCCTTCGGGTCGGTCGCGGACGAGGCGTCATCCAATTCGTTCAGAAATCGCTCGTGCTCCTTGAGATTGGTTTCCAACACGGTGCGTTTCTGTTCGTATTCCCGAATGCGGCCATCCAGATCGTTGATCATCGTGTCGAGTTGGCCGGAAGTGACGGGATCGATACCGGGGTAGCGACGAATCATTTCGCCCAACCCCATCTCCATGCGGGATACCTTCTCCTTGGATTTTTCCGCTTCCTTCTGGAAATAGGTGTGGGACTCGCGCAATTGCCCCTGAACCCGCCCGGTGATGAATTCCACGTAATTGTTCTTCAACTGATCAACCAGCCGAGTTCCCACCTCCGGCTCCTTGCCCACGTAACGCATCTGGATGAGATCCATGGACGGGCTGGTTTCCATCAAGCCGACGGTGAGTTGACGGTTCCAGGATTCGATCATTTCCCGTTCCATGTGCAGACCGTCGAGGGTGAGTTGCCCCTGCTCGTCGCGCGGCAGATTCCGGGTCAGGCCGATCTGGCCCAAGGCCCGGCTCATGGCGTTGTAGCCGCACATGTCCACCCGCAAGGATTTGCGAAATGCCTCGAAATCGTAGGGGGTGCGGCTGGTGACCAGCTTGGTGATCACGTCGTGGTCCTGCCGCTGGATAATGGTGGTCACCGTGTAGCGTCGAGGTAAAAACATACTCGCGACCAAGGCAATGATGAGGCCGGTAAGCAGAGGAATGATGAAGAACCATTTACGCAGCATCACCACGGCGATGAGCTTGCCCAGCACATTCTGCAAATCGCTGCTCGGCGATCCGCTCTGGGCGGGACGCGGGGTGATGCGTTGCCCCAGAATAATCGGTGTTGCGTTGGCACTCATAAGTCTATTGACCCTGCCTATGGCGTTTGCCTCGACTTGAGAGATATCGGCGAATACGAATAACTCCGACGAGGTCCGCGATAACCGCCGTAGTAATAGTCATCATCATTCCAATGCTGGTACGTTTCGGTCGTCCACTTGATGTCGGCCGGCATCTGATAGGCGGCCATCATCGGCGACAGCGGGAAGAGTACTTCCTGAACGCGCAAGCCTATCCAGCCCAGCACGGTCGGCGGAACATAAAGGATGTCTCCTTCCTGAAGCAGGTAATTGTCCCGCAGGTCTCCGCCCTGTTGCATCCGGTCGACGTCAATGATGATCTTGTGCCGCTGCTCCGGGTCAGGACTGGGGCGGATCAACTCGATCCGTCCCCGCCAGGCCAGGAACGTCGGCTGGGCCCGGGCCATGATATCGAGGACGGTATCGCGTCCCGTAAAGGGGATGGGTCCGCCTCTGCTTACCTCGCCGAACACATAAATGTTTTTACTGGCGTGATTGACCACCCGTACCTTGACTTCCGGCTGATTGTAGTAGCGGGCCAAGGCCCCCTCGAGCTTGGCCGCCACTTCCTTCGGGGTGAGCATGGACACCTTCACCTCGTTGACCAGTTGCAGGGAAATCTTGCCGTCGATGTCCACGGTCTGGATTTCGCCGTCCACCTCGGGACAGGTGGGCGATTCTATGGCAATCACGTCAGGTGGTTCGATGCGGTATATACTGGAGACAACGTCGTGATCATGGGCCTGGACGAAAACCTTGAGGTCCTCGTACTTGGGAGGGGCGCAACCCACGCCGGCCAGCACGCAAGATAACCATACGCCCAAAGCCAGGGCGACCTTGCAAGCTTGATATGAACCCATCCTTGTCATCCTTGACTCCAGACGCCGCGTGGGCGAATTCCTTTTCGACCCCCTCGTCCGCCGGACACGGCCCATGAAAAAGCCGATCCGGGCCATTCTCTTATCCCTCATCGGCCGAGAATGGCCGTCGTTCGACTTATCTATCGTTTTTTTTAGGGCCTTTCATCACTATCTCAAGACCGCCGGAGACCGGTCCGATATATCCGCAAGATTTGCCCCGGCGGACACAAGTCCGATAACCGTGGCAGCCCACGAAAACGATCCGTTCCGGAGAACGTGGTATGTATTGTGCTCACTTCCAATTTCAGCGCCTGCCTTTTAACAACACCCCCGATCCGGCTTTCTATTACAGCACGCCGGACCACGAGGAGGCCCTGGCTACGCTGCAATTCGCCGCTCAGCATCGCAAGGGTTTCGTGCTGGTCACCGGCGAAGTCGGGGCGGGTAAGACTTTGATCGGCCGCATGTTCCTACGGCAAATTGATCCGGGAACGGCCACGGCGGTGATTCACCACACGCATTTGAACGGAAAACAACTACTGGCCGCCATCTGCCGGGAATTGAACCTGTGCGTGGATGCCGGGGCCGGCAACGCGGAACTCACTCAGCGCTTGCAGGACTATCTCCTCGAGCAATACGCCCGAGATCGCTCGGTGGTCGTATTGCTTGACGAAGCCCAGAACCTGCCCGACGAAAGCTTCGAGGAGTTACGCATGCTCGGCAATCTCGAGGCCGACGACGCGAAGCTCCTACAAGTATGCATCCTCGGCCAACCCGAATTGCGCGCCCGTTTTCGTCGCGACAACCTCAAGCAGATCGAGCAGCGTCTGTTCCGCCGTTTTCACCTGCCCGCCTTGAACCTGGAGCAGACCCGCGGATACATCAACCACCGGTTGATCGTGGCGGGCGCCGCCGATCCGGACTTGTTTACCCCGGAAGCCCTACGCCGAATATTCGCCGTTTCCCAGGGCATACCGCGAGTCATCAATCAACTCTGCGACAACGCCCTGCTGACCGCCTATGGCCGAGAGAGCCGGATCGTGGACGAGGGGATCATCGATCTGGTGGTTGAACAGGACGCCTCCGTCTCCGAGGAAAAACCGGAAAAAGCGTCCGTATCCGAAGCCCAGGACCGCCACGCCTCGAAGACCTCCCTCGATCACGACGCGCGGGCTCGCCAGGTCGAGCAACGCATCGAAAAGATTTACGGCAGCGCTCCGACTCTGACGGAAACCCTGCTGGCCGAACCGCTGATTGACACGGAGGAATCCATCCGGTTGAGCACGCTGGTCGAGGAGGAGATCGACGCGCTTCACGAACGCATTCAGGCTCTGCAGGACAACCCGCGCGTGTCCCAGGTGGATCTGGAAACGATTGGCCGGAAACAGGATGAGTTGCGGAAGATCGTGGGCGGGGCCAGCACCCGCTGGCTGGTGGCCAAGGAGCGCATCGAGGCGTATCGCAACGAGCTGCATACAGCGATCGACAGTCTGGTCGCCCGCTGCGACAACACGCAGGATCGACTGGAATCAATCACTCGGCAAATGCCCTCGAACAACGAGCTGGAAAACCTCCGCCAAAACCGCGCCGAGGAAATCGAACGCCTGATGCGCGAGATGACCAGTCAGCGCGAGGAATTTCGCCGCCTGCTGCAACAAACCCAGAATCAGTGGTCGGGCATCCATCAACGGGTGGACCACCTGTCCACGAAAATCGAACAGCAAAATACCGACCCCGCCGCGGCCGCTCGAAACGAACAAGAGACGCGCCAGACCCGGGAACAAATCGAACGGCTGGCCAAGCGCATGAGCGATCACGCCGAACAGATTCGCGCGTTGGAGCAGCAGGCCGCCGAGCGATTCGCGGCCACCCGCCAGGCCATCGCGAGCCTGGAGGACCGCGCGCCCAATGCCGACCAATGGCAACGGCTCCGCGCCGAACACCTGGAGGCGTTTACCCAGGTGCTCACCCGGCTGCAGGAGGAAAACGAGCGCGTTCGGGAATTTCAGGAAACCATTACCGCCCAAACCCAGCGGGTCTCCGAGGAGCATCAGGATCTGATCGATCAGTTGGCGGAACGGATAACCGCGCAAGTCGCGCATATAGATGAGGTACGCGAGCGGTTATTCCAGCAATTGGCCGACCTGCAGAACCAAATGCGGACCCTGGACCAACGGTTTGCCGCCCGGGAAGACGTACAGGCCATCCGGGAACAAACCGAAGACGCCCTTCGGGCTCAACAGGCCGACGCCGAGGAAATCCGCCGGCAGATTCTGGAGCATCGCCAGACGGTTCATGCCCTGATCGATCATCTGGCCGAGGATTGCCGATCGGCGCAGGAACAAATCGATGTCCTCGCCGGCACCAAGGTCGGCCAGGAGCAATTGGCCGAGCTGAACGCGCGACACGAGACCGACGTGCATACCCTGGTGGAACAACTCAATGCCCACCGGCGGGAGATGGAGGATCGTTACGAAGCGGTGCTGGCCCGATGGAACCAGACCCGCGCCCAAATGGAGCAATGGTCGGCCAGTCTCGCCGAGGCGGACGCCGTGGAAGATCTTCGATCGCGTCAGGCCAAGGACGCGGCCGACCTCATGGAGGCCCTGCATCGACAACGCCAGGATCTCGAGGCAGTGGTCGAGGGTGTCGCCCAGCGGTGCGCGGATACGATCGAACGGGTGCGGCAATTACCGGACCAGGTCGCATCGGCCGAGGATCTCGAGACCATCCGAGCGGAGCATACGCGAAGAATTCAAGAGCTCTGCGGCCATCTGGCCAACGACAAGGCCGACCTGGAGCAGGCCATCCGGCAGGTCGAGGATCGGCGTGCCGAGACCCACGCCGCCCTGTGTGAATTGGCCGATCGCGCCGCCTCCAGCGAGGATGTCGAGCAACTCCGTGACGAACAAAGCAAACAACTGAACCAGGTACTGGAACGCATCGAACAGGAGAGCAGCGAGCATCAGAACCGGGTCGATCATCTGAACCAGCGCTGGGAGGATCTGCGCCACAGCGTCCTGAACCGGTTGGATCGGGACAATCACGCGCACCGCCATCAGGTGGACGAATTGACCCGGCGCTGGGCCAATCTGACCCGGAACGTGCGTAAGTTGGCCTCGATCACCACCCCGGCATCCACTTTCCAGGCCGCTCAGCGCACCCTGTCGGAGAGCTTGCAGGAACTGGGCGAGCAGGTCGTGGCGGTCAGCAATAAGCAGGAACAGGATCTGCGTACCCTGATCGACAAGCTGCAGCAGACCTCCGGACGACTTGATGAACTCGAAAATCGGACATCACCGGCCGCGGTACAGATCGAGATGAGTCCACGGGTCAGCGTTGAGCTTGGGGAACTGATCCGGACCGCGGAGCAACAGCGTGAGCAATTGGGTGCCGCGCTGCAACAGGCCGGAACGATCACCGACCACCTGCAAGGCACTTCCCATCAGGTGCGGGAATCCCTGGACCAATGGACGGAACAGGCCCAAACCGTGCATGAACAGACCGACCAACTTCGCTCGTCCGCCCGCGTGGCCGCCACCGTGCTCAAGGCCATGCAGGAATGCAGCCGGGCGGTCGATGCCAAGATCAAATCGCAGAGATGGCAAACGGAATTGCAACGCGGCGAGCAGCTTGTCGGCCGTCTCGAACAGGCAACCGCGCAGGCCCAGACCGTCTGCCGACAGCTCCAGGCGGCCCTGGCCGACTTTGAAACGTGCGAAAAGCGGGCTGACGATTGGCAACAGCGCCGCATTCAAGCCCAGCAGATCGGCCATCGACTAACCACCCTGCTGAGCAAGGCCGAGACGACCTCCACCCACATGGAGCAATCGCTGAACAGTCGCCAGCGACTCCTGCAGGCGATCGCGCACAACACCGCCTCGCTGGCCGACGTTATTCGTACCGCCCGCGACGATACCGAACTCCAGCAGGACACCCGCCAACCAGCCCACAACGCCGGCTAATGGCACGGGCCACCTGGACCGCAAATTATGCTTGTGGCAACCCGCCACGACAGTTAAACTCCGTCCCACCGGTGCAGCACGGGCGAGATCGCAAGAACGCCCAAGGTTATATCGGTTGCTCGAATAAGAATTAAGTCGATCGCGGCCTGACCTCAAACCCACATTGAGATCAAGCCCCGGCATACAAAGGCAAGGTGGTTTATGTTGACCGCAAAGCATTTATGTTGGGTGGGGCTGCTTGTTTGCAGCGGTGCGATGATAAGCGGATGCCGGACAGGCGGAGCGAGTCAGGGGGATGCAGCCGCCGCCTACCGCCCGCGGGTGGCCGTCCAGTTGTATGTCTGGACGCAGGATCGCGGGCGGCGAAACGTCAAACCGGCCGAAGACCTGGACGCTATTTTTGCGGAAGCGCGGGCGGCCGGATTTAACGCCGTGGAAGGGATGCTCTCTTGGTTCGATTCCGCCGTGGCGGCCGCCCGCATCGAAGCCTTACTGCGGAAACATGATCTGCGCATGGTCGGTGTCTACAGCGGTGGCGTATTTCTCGACGAACAAGAGGGGCAGAAAACCATCCAGTCCATTCTCGACCATGTTAGGCTTGTGCAAAATTGCGGCCTGGAGTTCGTGGACATCAACCCCAACCCCCTGCCCGAAAAGACGGCCAAAACGCCTCAGCAGTTGGCCATTCAGGCGGATATGTTGAATCGACTTGGTCGCCAGCTCCATGAGCGCGGCCTCAAGCTGCTGATCCATCATCACGACGCGGAGATCATGCACGGGGCAACCGAGTATCGGTATTTACTGACTCACCTGGATCCCGCCGTGGCCGGGCTGTGCGTGGATACAAACTGGATTTACCGCGGCGGGGCCGATCCACTTACCCTGCTGAAGGAATCCGGCAACCTGGCGAGGGCCTTGCACCTGCGTAATAGCGTGGACGGCGTCTGGAGCGAATCCTTCGGGCCGGGAGACATCGATTACCGGCCGATCGCCGAGCATCTGCGCCGCATCAACTTCGACGGCTGGCTCATCCTCGAACTGGCCCACGAATCCAAGACGGCCATCACCCGGCCTCTATCGGAAAATGCCCGTATCGGCCGGGAGTATCTTGAATCGATTTTCCTTCGTGCTCAGTAAGGATAAGGGATACCGGCCGTCTTATGATGTGACGATCTCCGGCGGCCGTTCCATGCCGACGCACTCGGCCAGGTAGGCGGCCAGCTCTTCAAGCTCCACGCGGGCGTGCTGATCGACGGAAGTCTGCACTTCCGGCTTCAACTCAGGTACGTTGGACGGCAGATGGACTTGATATTCGATATGCACGGCGTACTTTTCCGGCGATGGGCGAACCAGCACGCGCACGATCACCGGCCAATGCTCGAAGCGGCCAGGCACCAGCCGATCGGGCACATAAGGCCCGAGGACCACATACGCCCGCTTCCACAAACCCCGACGAAACTCCAGCTTGTAACGCTCCCGCGTCGTGCAGGTATAATCGCCTTTCGGATAGGCCGAGAAAAAAGCCTCCAACACCGCGACGATCTTGTCGTACGGCGGCACATCGATCCGGTATGGCCACTTGTAGCTTTTACTCATAAGCCCCGGTCATTCCTCAAAAGAAGGCATCATCAATCAACAGGAGGTATCGCCGGCCGACACCGGACAGGTCGATAGTATAGACCCGGACGGAATCGCCGAAAAGCACGGGAATGAGTAAGCCCTTGAATAACCGGTACATCGCTCGGATTACAAACTGATTTTCCGTACAAGAGTAATGTGCGGCTGAGCGCGGAGCTCGGCCACCACCTCATCGGGCACGCCCTTGCCCACCCGGATCAGGAACATGGACCGCTTCTTCTCCGTGCTGTGGGAAAACTCGAAGCGGCTGATCAGGATGCGATGCTGGTCCAGGATGGTCGAGATGCCGCTGACCACGCCGAGGCGGTCATGACTGCTGATGGCCAGGAACGTGCCCTCGGGGACGACCTCGAAGGGGAAATCATCGACCAAGGCGATCCGCGGATGCGGGCCGGGAAAGACCACTCCGCCGATGGTGAAGCGGTGTTTGCCCGCGGTGAAAATGAATTTCACCGCGTTCTCGTACCGCGTGAAACTCGGATTCTCCGTGGTGACCACCTGCAGGCCGGCGCTGACCGCTCGCTGATCGGCGTTGACGTAGCTGATGTAATCCATCGAATGCTTGAGATACCCCTTGAGGAATGCCAGACGCAGGATCGTACAGTCATGCTGGGCGATGTCCCCACGGTAGGAGATTTCCAATTGCTGAGGCTTGAAGTCCATGAACTGCGCGGCGAAGGAACCCAGTTTTTCAAGCAAGACGGCGTAGGAGGTCATCAGGTCGCCTTCGAGCGAGCGAATCTGCGGCATGTTGACCGGGTAATCGACGATCCCGCCGCGCAGGGCCCGCGGCACCTGCACCGCGATGGTTTCGGCGATACGGACCTGGGCCTCGGGCGTGGAGGCCCCGATGTGCGGGGTCATCACCACGTTGGGCAGTTCGGCGAAGGGATTCTCGCGGGGCGGCTCGGCCGACCAGGTGTCGATACCGGCGGCGGCCACGTGTCCGCTTTTCAAGGCGTTGAGCAGGGCCTGCTCCTCGATGATCCCTCCGCGGGCGGCGTTGATCAGGACCACGCCGGGTTTCGTCCGGGCGATGGTTTCGCCGCTGATCATTCCGGTGGTCTCGCGGTTTTTGGGGACATGCACGGTGATGATGTCCGACTCGCTTATCAACGTATCGAAGTCGCTCTTTTGAGCGCGATTACGCTCGAAAACCTCGTCAGGGATATAAGGATCGTAGGCCAGGACACGCATCTCGAATCCGTTGCAGAAACGGGCCACCCGGTGCCCGACGTTGCCCAGCCCGATGATTCCGACAGTCTTGCCCATCAGCTCCGACCCGCTAAAACGGTGCCGGTCCCAGCCCAGCCGGCGCATGTTCTCGTGCGCGAGGTTGATC
>CAZXSA010000016.1:0-35903 GCA_964642815.1 uncultured Planctomycetales bacterium
CGAAGCGAACCGTCTTCGACGTCTACCAGCAGCGGACGGTTCTTCGATTTCGCCTTACCCAGCACGGCTTCCACCGCCTCGGCAAACTCGCGGACCACGAACGGTTGTGCATAAGGAGTCAGTATTTCCCTGGCCTTCTCCGCGTTGCCCGCCGACTTTTCCGCCAGGGCCATGCCGGCGGTGAAACGCATGTGATATCGCCCCAGGCCGCTATCGGCCATCAGCTTCACGTAATCGTTTCGCAATTGGGCGATGGATTCGGAGGATACCGCTTCTTTCGTCTCGCGCAGAAAACGCAGCAAATCAATTTCGCGTCCCGCTTCGCGGCAAAGCCGCTGGTCAACCGGGGCCATCGGCTCCCAGGACTTGTGCGGCTCAATCTGGTACCAATACGCCACGCTCGACCAGTTATCCGCGCGCTCGGTGAAACCGGTGATGAACTTGCCATCCGGTGCTGTCTGGGCGCCGTAATGCTCGATCTCGAAATATAGCGATTGGGTGAAGGGAATCGGGTCGGCGATATGGAAGCGGTAACTGGTGAAACGGGTGTTCTTGTCGTAAATGTACTTGGGGCCTTCAAAGATGGTCGTTCCGTAATACAGCGAATCGCCCGGCCAGATACCCCAGGCATCGCAAAGATAATCCTCCGAGCCGGTGCCGTGAAAGGACGGATGCTTTTCGCCGTCCACAAAAATCCGATCGTCGCCTTCGCCCCACCACGCATCGGAGTTGGACTCGATGGAAATGTTACAGCCGACAAAGTGACCGCGGCCCACGGCGTCACAAATCATATAATGGCGGCCGGACACGGCGGGATACTCCTGCCTATAACGGGCGTGAAAGTAACCCTGGTCCTCCAAGGGCTGATCGTATTTTCGGTAATCAATGTAGTAGTAAAACGATCCGATCGATTCCAATCCTTCATTGGTAATCTCAATCCGGGCTCGCTTGTTGAAAGGCATTTTGAACCAGCAGTTGCGGGCCCGCCCTTCGGATGTGACCACAATGGGCATCGAGCGGACTTCCGCGTTGATCCCATGCCCCCCGCAGAAGAAATCGTTGATCGGACAAAGGACGCTCGGATCCTGCTCGTCGTCCCAGAACATCCGCAAAACGATCTTGCGCCCATGCCAGGCTTCGGCGGCGATCGTAAACCAGATATGGGTAATCATCCCCGGCCCCTCGATATCCGCCAGGGTCACGGTCTGACCGGGCATCACCCCCTGCAGAGCATCGCTATTCCCCCCCGTCCGATCGTAACTGGACTCCCGCATGGCGCGATAATTCTTCAGCGCCGGCAGATCGTCCAGACCGGAAGCGAACAGAGCGGAAACAAAACAAAGTCCAAAAATCGCCGGCGTCACCTTACTTGAAAAAATGACCGGTCGTTTCATCTACTGCTCCTTTGTTTTCCACACCGTTTACAACATTAGTAGCGGTTGAGGTTCGGCGCGGTCGCCGCGGATATCGGCACTTTATCCCAGCCCCTTCCGCCGGTCAAAAAAAGCCGACCATGCATATTGAACCTGCGGTTTATAGTCCATTTTTACCGATGATTGGCCCGGTGGAAGCAGCTCGCTATGATGGAAGAGATCGGCAGGCCGGTCACATAGCGGTTTTATGTCCGCACGGGTCATAAGGTATGACCGCGATTGACGGAGCATAAGGGGATTCATGGCCATACAGCGTTTCAACCAGCATATTCACTCCCGAAGGAGCGTATCGGCCTTCCCGATATCCGCGGGGGTCATTCTATGCATACTGGTTTTTACGGTACTTCCCCATCCGGCGGACGGGCAGGCGGCTCGCCCTAGCCCCAGAGATGCGGCCGATAGCTCGGACACTTCCGCGGCAATCATCCAGACCTCGGAGGAAGCCAATACCCTGCTGGCCCGGGCCGAAGAGGGCATCCAGCGTCAGGATTGGAAACTCACCGTCGATGCCCTCCAGCGGATCATCGAGCTACCCGGTGAGCATCTATTGACTTCGGATCGGCAAATCTACGAGTCGGCCCGCAATTATGCGCATCGGCGTATCGCTTCGCTACCGCCGGCAGGCCTGGAGGCCTATCGCACTATTCACGACGGCGAGGCCGCTGCCCTGCTGAACCAGGCCCGCGACCGGCACGATTTCGATCTGCTAAGGACGATAGCGAACAAGTATCTGTTAAGCCGCTATGGGGACGATGCCGCGGTCACGCTGGCGGATTGGCTGATCGACGAGGATCGCGTTTCCGAGGCGGCCGCTTATCTGCGACAAGTAAGCGAAATCTATCCCGATTCCGATCTGCCATCCTGGGTCATACCCGCCCGGCTGGCGGTTTGCGCGGCCGCGATGGGGCAAAGCCGGCAGGCGACCGAAATCCTGGACCGCCTAACTCAATTACCGACCTCCGAACCACTCACGCGGCGAATCGAGATGATTCGTGCGTTTATCGCCGCGGATTCCTCCACGCCAGGGACAGCCCAAAACCCAGACGGCTGGCCTATCGCGATGGGTGGACCGGATCGCCGAGGGATGATGCCATCGGTCACGCCGGCTTTCCCTCGCCGCACGATCTGGAGCACCCCCCTACCGATGCGGAACGATGAGGTCGAAAATGAAGATCTTTCTCGTTACGGCCTCAGTCAACATCTTCCGCCGACTCGCCATGCGGTAACCGACGGACAAACCTTATTGGTCAAGGGCGAAATGGATTTGATCGCTCTGGATTCGGCGAGCCTGAGCGTACGCTGGTCCACGCGGGACCTTCCGGAGGAAATCCATCCTCCGCGGATGGCCTACATGCAGACCGCCGAGTCATTGCGTCCGGACGCGGCCAAGCAGTTGGAAAACCAGCCGGTCGTATGGCGCATGCTATACGATCACGTCGGCGCCGGGGTCAGCCTGGCGTATGGCATGGCCTTGACGCTGGAGTGGAATACCGATCCGCCATCACCCGGCATCGTTGCGGCCCCCGCCCAGCGAGCGGGACGGGCGAACTTCGGTGACGGCGTTACCAACATGGAAGCCAACCGGGTCGTAGCCTACTCCCTCGTGGATGGCCAACGGCTATGGGAAAGCGCGGGCTTGTCCGAGGAAAACGAGGGAACAAACGCCGAGGTTGGCGATGGACAGTTCCTGGCCGCGCCGATGCCCGTGGAAAACATTTTGCTCGTTCCCTGCCGCATTGAAACCGATCTATATGTCCTCCTGCTCGATCCGCAAACCGGCAAACGGGTACACAAAATCTATATTTGTGGATTCGGTGGGCGGACCTTTTCCGCCCTGTCCTGCCTGGAACCTTGCCTGGCCAACGGGGTCGTGTTCGTACAGACCGGCGCGGGGGCGATCGCGGCAATCGACACGGCCGACTGGTCCATCCGCTGGATTGCGCGTTACCAACGAAAACCGGAAGGCGAGGCCGGTGGGTGGCTGCCGACTCCGCTGATCGCCGTCGCCGACGTGATACTGGCGGCCCCGACGGATGCCGATCAACTGATCTGTTTCGACAGTATGACCGGCCGGTCGCGCTGGCGGATTCCGCGCGAGGATTTCCGCTATCTGCTGGGGGCCAACGACCGCCATGCCTGGCTGGCCGGCAAACGTGTGCGGATGATCGAAATGGAAGACGGCCATACACTCTGGCAAGCCGACGCGGCGGAACCCACCGGACGCGGGGCTGTCGCGGGGAAAAGAATCTATCTGCCTACGACAGACGGCCTGATGGCTTATGAGGCGGATACCGGCAAGCCGATCGTCCTCGAACAACCTGAAATGCTCCGACCGCTGGGCAATCTGCTCGCCTGGGACAGGGCTTTGTACAGCGTTTCATCCTTGGAAGTGAGCAAATATCCCGACCTGGAAAACGGCTATGCCGAAGCCGTCGCCGCTCATCGGACCAATCCCGCCGATGTGTCGCGGGCCCTGCGTCTGGCTTGGCTGGAATGGTCGCAAGACCGGCCAGCCGAGGCGTTGCTTGTTCTTCGCGGCTTGCCCGATACGCTCGAACAACAAGACGAACGGCAATATCGCATTGTGAACCAACTGCAGGTTCGCCTGCTGCTCGAATCGGCCGCGGTAAATGGGACCACGCCCGCGCAAGCCCGCGCGTATCTGGCCGAGGCAACGAGAATCGCCATCCGGACGGAGGACCGAAACAGATCAATCCTCGCCCTGGCGGATCATGAACGTGATGAGCAAGAATGGTCGGCGGCGTGCCGGCATTATTTGTCCCTCGTGCTCTCGCCACTCGGCGACGAATTGATGGAGGCGGAACTCGATCTTCAACGCCGCGTGCGTCTGACGGCCGCCCTCCATATCGCCGAACTGGCCGTCCGCCTGAATCCGACCGAGCGGGATGCATTCGATCGACAACTTCGCGAATGGGAGCAAAAGGCCGTCGATCAACATGATGAACAGGCGTTGCGATGGTTGGTGGAAAGCACGCCGCTGGGCGAGGTGGCCTGCCGTGCCGCCCTGCAACTCGGCATCTGGATGAGCCAGGAACAGCGTAACGAATCGGCGGAACAACTTTATCAATACATATTGCGTCACGCTTCGACCTCGGCCCTGGCGGCCGAAGCCACCGCCCGGCTGGCCCGGCTTTATCTGGAACCCGATGAGCTGCATCTGCCGGTTTCCGCATCGGCTTTGCTGGACAAGTTGGAACACGAATACGCGGGTGAATCATTGCCGGCGAACATTCTCGACCCGGCGGGCAAGGATCAAGGCCGGGAAGAACACAAGCCCATCGGCGTTCCGCAAGTCGTCGCGGCCTTGCGAGCGAGCATCGATGAGCAAATCCTGACCTTCCATCGGGCCGCCGCCGAGCCGCTTCATCTTACGGCACCCACGCAAACGTTCACGATGAAGAGCTTCGCGAACGCCTGTCCGCTGGTGGTTGGCGGACCGCGCCCGGAAGCCTTGACCGACAAGATGCTTATGCTGGTCGAGGGGAAACGACTGGAAGCCCGGCAGGCCGGCGATGGCACCTTGTTGTGGCCGGCGGATTTGAAACTGCTCGGCGATCCGGCCATCGAACCTCGCCTGGAAGTGACCGGCCAGGAGATGTTCGTCAACAATCGCCGTGTGTACCAGGCTCGCGGTGTTCTGGAGGGGCAAACCCTAATCGTCAACACCGGTTACGGCCTGCACGCGGTTGGACTGGTGACCGGCCGACGGCTGTGGGCACGGCCGTTTGACCCGCCCTTTGTCGCCGCCCAGTCGCGTGATCCGAGCGGGTACGATTCGTGGCTCTGGGCCAACGAAGGGTACGTGGCCAGCGTGGATGCTCAAGGCCGGCTGGAAGTAGCCCCGGCGGATCGCGGCGACGCGGTTCTCTGGCGTTGCCGTCGACCGATGCGCGACTGGTACGCCGTCCGCTGCCGGGGCGAACATGTGGTGGCCGTGGATCGGAACCTTCAGACCGCGGACATCTTCCGGCTGGCCGACGGCCGCTACCTTGGCGAATGTCGATTTCATCAGGACCGCGACCCGCGTTTGTGGACGAACCTCAGTCTGTTCGACAACGCGATCTGCGGCCCGGTTTCGCAGTACGACGTGGCCGCCTTCGAGATGGCCGTTCCCGGCATCGAACGTTGGCGAACCACCATGCCCGGCCCGCTGTCCCAGATATTCAAGCCGAACGCCGACCTCCTGGCGGTCGCCGACCGCACTGGTTTCCTGCGGATCATCGACCCTGCGAACGGGCGAACGGTCCTTGAAACCACTGTCGCCGCCTGCCGAAACGGGGTAACCGATGGCGTCATCATCGATCGCGTGCTTTACGTTTACGGATACCAGCAACGGGAAGTCAACCCCGCTCGTTTCGAAAACCAGCGCTGGGCCATCACCGCCATCCGGCTGGACGATGGAAGCATGATCTGGCAACGAAGCGCTTTGCCCGCGGCCACATACCTCAGCCCGGAAATACTGTCCCTTTCCAATAACGCCATCCCCGTGGCGGCTTTCCTCCCCAAGAGCGCGGGGCAGGATATTTTGCTGCAGGAACTCCAGCAGCAATTTCCTAGGATCCCCGTGGCGGATTACGCGGGACTCGTGGAAGTGCGGCTGGTGGACAAAGCTAACGGGCAGGATCTCGGACCCAAAGCGCTCATATCGTTACAGGGGCGACCGGGCAGCCTTCTACCGATCCTGGACGTGCAAGCCTGGCCGGACCATCTCAGTATCATGGTCGGCACGCTCCGAATACAACTCCCTCTGAAATCGAACAACGCAACGCAGCCACCCGGCTGACCGTGAAAACCTACCAGCCCGAAGCAGTTTACCAAGCTTGCCTCGCCTGGGCGGGCCGTGGCGGGCCTGCAAGGGTTCTCTCTACCAGCCCGATGCGCAAGCAAGGGAATAGCCTCGCAAGGTTATGGTTCTGTAACCGCCCACATCTATCTGGCCCGTTATACTCCGGGGGTTGGTGGCACTACTTGCTCTCACTGATCTCGATAGTTGACAAACGATAGCCCACGCCCTGTTCGGTAAGAATATGGCGAGGTTGGTTGGGATTGGTTTCGATCTTGCGGCGAAGGTTAGCCATGTGAACACGGAGTTGGTGAACCTCTTCCGCGTAGCCGGGTCCCCAGACCTCGCGAAGCAGCATACGATGCGTGAGCACTTTGCCTGCGTGGGCAATCAGACTTGTAAGCAAACGGTATTCGATAGGTGTAAGATGCACTTCTGCGCCGGCGACGATCACCAACCGTTTTTCCATATCAACGCAAAGGTCGTGGGATTCGAATACACGTCTTGCGCTGTCCTCGCCAACCGCCTCGTGAGCCCGGTGACGAAGCGCCACGCGTAACCGAGCCAACAGTTCGGGAACGCTGAATGGCTTGGTAAGATAGTCGTCAGCGCCATGGTCAAGGGCGTTAACCTTGTCCCTCTCCCGGTCCCGGGCCGACAGAATGATGATGGGAAGACACGACCATTGGCGTACCTGATCAATGATGTCCATGCCGTCCATGTCCGGAAGACCGAGATCCAAAATGATCATGTCTGGCGGCTGCGAGTTGATCATCATGAGGGCCTGCTTGCCCGTTTCCGCGACGGCGAGGCGGTAATCGTGGCCTCCGAGCGAGGCCCTGAGGAAGCGGACGATGGACTTTTCATCCTCCACAATCAGGATCAATGGTCGGTCAACCATCGTTGCCGCCTCCCTCTAAAGCTTCCTCTTTCATCCGCGGCGGTGTGTCGTTAATCGGGAGCGTAAAGACGAAACGTGTTCCGCCCCCCTTCCGTGCCTCGGCCCAGATGCATCCGCCGTGGGCCTGCACGATGGCCCTACAGATCGCCAGACCCAGTCCAGCACCTCGCCCGCAGTCACTGGATACGTGTCTGCTGCGGTAGAACTTCTCGAACACGTGCTGGCGTTCGTCCTCGTCCAGGCCAGGGCCGCGATCCTCGACAGCCACTTCGAGGCCGCGCGGGACGCTTCGGGCCGATATGGTAATCTGGGAGGCGGTGGGCGTATACTTCGCGGCGTTATCCAGGAGGTTAACCAGGACTTGCTCAATAAGCAGACCATCGAGGGGGACGAGGGGCAGGTCGATCGGGATTGTGGTTTCCACCCTGTGGGCTCGCAGTAGCGCCTCGACGCGATGAATCGCCGAGCCGACGACTTCCTCCAGCGGCTGCCACTGTTTATCGACCTTCATGTGGCCGGACTCGATCCGCGTCAGATGTAACAGGTTTTCAACCAACCGAGAAAGGCGATTGGATTCCTCGTAGATCGTTTGAGCCAGGTCGTCCCGCGTCTCCTTGTCGAGTTGCCGCTCAAAGAGAGCGCTGGCGGAACCCGCTATGGCCGCCAACGGTGTGCGCAGGTCGTGAGAAATAGCGCTAAGGAGCGAGCTTCGTAACCGCTCGCTCTCGGCCTCGGCGAGAATGCGCTGGGCTTCCTGCGTCAGGTGTTCACGCTCCAGGGCAAGGGCAATCTGGGTAGCGAAGGTCTCAAGCAATTGCCGTCTCTCGATCCTTAGCAGATCTTTTTCGTCCCGCGGGCGCCAGCCCAGGACGCCGACCGCCATGTCCGCCCCCCGGAGCGGTAGGTATATTGCCTGACTGCTGGGAAGGGTGTCCGTACCGCGCCCGGCGATTTGCTCATGCTCAAACACCCATCTGGCGGTTTCCAACTCTTCCGGCAAGGACGTGAAGCCCTGCCCTCTGTGGACCAAAGGCTGTAACAAACCGGCGTCGGTCGCAAACAACGCGATTTCTCCGCCGAAGATTGTACCCAGTTGCTCCTGGGCAACCAAGGCAAGTTGGAGACGCCCCGAGGTTCGTGCCAAGGCCTGGCTAACGCGGTAATGCGCTTCGGTTCGGCGCTCACGCTCGCGCGCAAGGGTGATCTGACGACGAATGCGGATGGTCAAGGTGCTAATGGTAAGCGCGACCACAAGCATGATCATGAAGGTATAGACGTATTGGGAATTGTTGACGACGAATGTATAGTACGGCTGAGTGAAAAAGAAGTTGAACAGCAGCACGGCCAGGATCGAGGACATGATCGCCGGGCCGCGACCCCACCACACCGCCACGGCCACCACCGCCAGCAGGTAGGTCATAATGATGTTCGGTTCGGTCAAGCCCAGCATCCAGAAGCCCATCGCCAGCGCCGTTGCGGCCGCGAGTACGCAGGCGGCGGCGACAAAGCCTCGCCAAGCCCAGGACATTGTGACGGTCGAGGGCGGAGGAGTGAATTTTTCCTCTACGCCACGGATGACATAAACGTCGATGTCGCCGCTGATCGCAATCAAACGGTCGACGATGGATCGCCGCCAAAATCGCCAATGTGGCGTCTGGCCGGTCTTTCCGATGACGATTTTGGTGATATTGCGCGACTGGGCGTAGCGGACAATCTCCTCGGCCACGTCTTCACCGGTGATGGTAACGGTCTCCGCGCCAAGGCTCTCGGCAAGCTTCAGATGGTGAGCAAGGCGATAACGATCGCGGTCACCGAGCCTACCGGCTGAAGCGGTTTCCGTATGGACCGCAATCCACTGGGCATGCATCGCGGAAGCCATGCGTTTTGCGGTGCGAATGACCTTGGCGGAAGTGGGGCTAGGACCGACGCAAACCAACAGCCGCTCGGTGGTTGGCCAAGTCTGGGTGCGGGTCCGCCCCAGCCGGGCTGTCTGCACCTCGTGGCTGACTCGATCGGCGACGCGGCGCACGGCGAGCTCGCGCAGGGCGATCAGGTTGGCCTTACGGAAGAAGTTTTCCACGGCTCTCCGGGCCTGATCGGGTACATAGATCTTCCCCTCGCGCAGCCGCTCCAAGAGGTCATCCGGCGACAGGTCAACCAGTTCAACATCATCGGCATCGTCGAAAACATGGTCAGGAATAGTCTCGCGAACCACGATTTCGGTGATTTGCGCCACGATGTCATTCAATGATTCGATGTGCTGAACGTTGAGGGTCGTCCATACATCGATGCCCGCGGCAAGCAGCTCCTGGATGTCCTGCCAGCGTTTATTGTGCCGACAGCCAGCCGCGTTGGTGTGCGCCAGCTCATCGACCAGGATCAGCTCCGGCTTACGCTGAAGGGCGGCGTCCAAGTCGAATTCAGAAAGCTTGACGCCGTGGTAATCGATCTCCTTGGCAGGCAACAGCTTCTGTCCGAGCAACAAGGTTTCGGTCTCCGGCCGCCCGTGGGTCTCAATATATCCCAGCAGCACATTCCGCTGACCCGTCGCGGCGACCCTGGCCGCCTCGAGCATGGAGAAGGTCTTGCCCACGCCGGCGGCATAACCGAAAAATATCTTTAACCGACCGCGCTGGGGCAAGCCTTCCTCCAGGACTTGCGGCTGTTCGCTGCGCAAGCGGGCAAGAATCGCATCGGGATCGCGTGGGTACTCGTTCATGTGTTTGGGATTATTGTCGCTTCGACCCTGCCATCTTGTCGAGGGCCAGATTCAGCCGTAATACGTTGACCAGCATTTTTCCGCCGAATACCCGCAGCATAGGCCCCTCGGTGTTTTGCAGGATCAGTGCCTCCACCGTGTCCTTGGACCAACCTCTTGCGTTCGCCACGCGAGGAATCTGGAAGCGAGCGGCTTCATACGTGATATGCGGGTCCATTCCCGAGCCTGATGTAGTGACCAGGTCGGCCGGAATGCGCCGTCCGTCCTCTCGTCCGTAATTTTTTATGACGTTCTCCGCCCGGTCAGCCAGTCTCGGACTAGCCGGGGAGAGGTTCGATCCCCCCGTGGCACCAGCGTCGTAATTCACGGCAGAAGGTCTGGGCCAGAAGTACTCCGGCCGGGTGAAACCCTGGGCGAGTCGGGCTGAGCCAATTATCTGGCCCTGTTCGTCGGTCAGTAAGCTGCCGTTGGCCTTCCAAGGCACGACGATCTGACCGAATACCAGCATAAAGACCGGAGAGACCACGCTGCATACCAACATGCTCAATATCACCAGTCGTATGGACGCTAGCACTTCTTTCATGATATCCTATCCTTCATCGTCTTATGAGCACAGCCCTACCGCCGAGATGATCAAATCCATCAACTTGATGCCTGCGAAGGGCACCACAACCCCGCCAACGCCGTAGATCAAAACGTTCCGTTGAAACAGCGCATTGGCTCCGACAGCTCGATACCCAACTCCCTTCAGGGCGATCGGAATCAGACAGGGGATCACGAGTGCATTGAAGATCAAGGCGGACAGGATGGCCGATTTTGGCGACGCAAGGGCCATGATGTTGAGCGAGGCCAATTGCGGCATGGCTACCAGAAAGATAGCCGGGATAATGGCAAAGTACTTGGCCACGTCGTTAGCGATGCTGAAGGTGGCTAATGCCCCCCGCGTCATGAGCATCTGTTTGCCGACTTTGACGACCTCGATCAGCTTGGTGGGGTTGGAGTCCAGGTCTATCATGTTCGACGCCTCCTTGGCGGCCTGCGTGCCGCTGTTCATGGCTACCGCCACGTCGGCTTGGGCCAGCGCGGGCGCATCGTTCGTGCCGTCGCCGGTCATCGCCACGAGGTGACCTTCGGCTTGGTATTTGCGGATCAGTTCGAGCTTGGCTTCGGGGGTCGCCTCGGCAAGGAAGTCATCAACCCCGGCTTCGGCCGCGATAGCGGTCGCCGTCGTGCGGTTGTCGCCGGTGATCATCACCGTCTTGATACCCATTTGCCGCAATTCGGCGAATTGTTCCCTGATTCCGCCCTTGACGATATCCTTCAGGTGAATAATCCCAAGCACATCGGTATTGGAGGCAACGACCAGCGGCGTGCCGCCGGAACGAGCCACCTCGTCTACGATATTCTTGACCTCCGCCGACATCTTTCCGCCCTGTTCGAAGAGCCATTTCTCGATGGCATCGGACGATCCCTTGCGAATTCTCTTGTCGTCGAAATCAATACCACTCATGCGGGTCTGAGCGGTGAAGGGCACGCACCTGCCATGCATCTTCTCGAGATCACGTCCGCGCAGACCGTATAGCTTTTTCGCCAGCACGACGATGCTGCGGCCCTCGGGTGTCTCGTCAGCCAGCGAGGACAACTGGGCGGCATCCGCTAATGTTTTCTCATCCACGGTGAATACGGGAATGAACGCGCTGGCCTGACGGTTCCCCAACGTAATCGTCCCCGTCTTGTCCAGCAGCAGCACGTCCACGTCGCCGGCCGCCTCGACCGCGCGGCCGCTCATGGCCAGCACGTTCTTCAGTCCCAGACGGGCCATGCCGGCAATACCGATGGCCGCCAGCAACGCCCCAATGGTTGTCGGAATCAGGCAAACCAACAGCGCGATCAGGGTCGGCACATCGATCTCGACGCCAAAATAGGTACCGATCGGGTACAACGCCACGCAAACCATTAGAAAGGCGATGGTGAAACCGGCGAGAACGATGGTCAATGCGATCTCGTTGGGCGTTTTCTGGCGGGTCGCGCCCTCGATCATGGTGATCATTCGATCGAGAAAGCTCTCGCCGGGACCGGCGGTAACACGAACGATTAGGTGATCCGACAAAACCCGTGTGCCGCCGGTGACGGTGTTTTGGTCGCCGCCGGACTCGCGAATGACTGGAGCCGATTCGCCGGTGATAGCCGATTCATCGACCGAGGCCACGCCGTTGATGACCTCCCCATCGGCGGGTATGGTTTGATTCGCCTCCACGCGAAATACGTCGCCTTTCCGCAGACTGGAGGCCGGGCACTCACCTGTAATCTCGCCATTTTCGGGATCGCAACGATAAGCGGTCACATCCTTGCGAGTCTTGCGGAGCGCCACCGCCTGGGCCTTACCTCGTGCCTCGGCTAAGGCCTCCGCGAAATTGGCGAACAGCACCGTCAGCCATAACACGACGGTGACAACGGCGAAGTAGTCCAGGCTGACCCGGCCTGTCCAGTCCGCCTGGACAGTGATCAGCGTGGTCACCATGGCGCCGACCTCGGTAATGAACATGACCGGATTGCGCATCATCACCCGGGGATTGAGCATTCTAAACGCTTGGGTGACGGCGGGCACAAGGAGATCGCGAGTAACCAGCGAGGCGGAACCTTCTCGCCAGCGTAACCGCCTAAATACTTTTGAAAGAGGCATCGACATCGCAAACGCACCTTTCTGATCAACTCACGCTACCCAAGTGCTCCGCGATCGGCCCCAGCATCGCCAACGGGGCGAACAGCAGCGCCCCGACGATCAACACCACCGCCAGCAAAACCGCGCCAAACGTCCAAGTATCGACTCGGAACGTGCCGGCCGACTCCGGGGTGACTTTCTTCGCCGCCATCGAACCGACGATGGCCAGTGGAGCTACGATGGGGATGAACCGGCTCAGCAACATGATCACACCCGTAGCGATGTTCCACGGCGCAGTGTTATCCCTCAGGCCCTCAAAGCCCGAACCGTTGTTGGCGGAAGCGGAACTGAATTCATAGATGATCTCGCTCAGACCGTGGCTTCCGGGATTGTTTAAGGAATCGGTGCCCCAAGGGGTCGTGGCGAACAAGGCCGTGCCGCCAAGAATGAATAAAGGATGCACCAGCAGCGCGATCGCGGCCAGCTTCATCTCTTTAGCCTCGACTTTTTTGGTCAGATATTCCGGAGTACGCCCGACCATCAACCCGGCAATGAAAACAGCCACGATGATAAACAGGAACATATTGATCAATCCCACGCCCACGCCGCCAAAGATAACATTCAGCCACATCCCGGCCATCGGTACTAGACCCGTAAGCGGGTTCAGCGAGTCATGCATGCAGTTCACCGAACCATTTGAGGTACCGGTAGTGGATACCGCCCACAACGGCCCGGCCGTGGGCCCAAAACGCAGTTCCTTGCCTTCAAGATTCATGGATTCAGCCACCGGCAAATGGGCGAAGGCGGGAGAAGGGGCCGACTCAAGGGTCACCGCCGACGCGACAAAAACAATATAAAGAAACAGCATCACGCCGAATATCACGGACGCGTGCTTCATCCGGCCGACGATGTGCCCGAACATCCAGACCGTCGCCATCGGGATAAGGATTACCGCGATGTTACATACGATATTCGACCAGAAGCCGGGATTCTCATACGGATGGGCGCAGTTGGGACCGAAAAATCCCCCGCCATTCGTACCGAGTTGCTTGATGGCAACCATTGCGGCCACCGGCCCCCGAGCGATGATCTGAGTCACGCCCTCCAAGGTTGTCGCGACGGCCGCACCGTCCAGCGTCATGGGCACAGCGGTCAGCATCAACAGCGGTGTAACGATGCTGGACAACGGCAGCAGAATTAACCCGGTGGCTCGCCAGACGTCGCGATAAAAGTTACCAAGTTCCTTGCGCCCAGCCAGGCCTCGGCACAAAGCGGTTACGGCGGCGATACCTGTTGCCGCCGAGACGAACTGGAGCCACATGATACCGAATATCTGCGAGAAGTAGCTTAGCGAGACCTCTCCGGAATAGTGCTGAAGATTAGTGTTGCTGGTGAAACTGGCCGAGGTGTTGAACGCCAGCGAAGGCTCCATTGCCGCCTTGCCGTCGGGGTTCAGCGGATGCAGGCCCTGCGTCGTGAGGACCACAAATACCAGGACGAACATCGTCAGATTGAATACCAGCATGGACAAGACATAGTGCTTCCAACCCTGCTCCTTTGCGATAATACCTCCCAGCAAACGCTGACATAATCCTTCATAAATCGCTCGACACGATCCAGGCTTGACGGGGTCCATGGCCCAGCGCATGTAGCGTCCGAGCGGCCAAGCCAGCAGTAGCGTCATGCCGATGATCAGTATGGGGATGGCGATTTCAAGCATAATCCGGCCTCGCCGACATCCTTGCCCGTGCGTTCAGAATCGCTCCGGCCGAATCATGGCGTAAACCAGGTAAGCGAAACATACGGCCGTGACGACGATGACCAGGATGTTCATATCAAATTCCTTACAACTTCGCGCAAGCCCAAGTAAACACCGCCAGGACGGCGAAACAGGTGATTCCCAAGAGCAACATGACGATCCACACGGATTCCTTCCTTCCGGCTACTGTGCGAACATGTGTTGAAAATCGAAAGCCGTCATAGTGGCCCATACAACGGTCCACATCGCCCACATGCCCGCAAGGGTCTTTGCGTCTGCCTTGGTGGGTCGGTCCATTCGTTCCGCGGATAGGCACTGGGACATATTCACACCGATAATCCAAATCCATGCATAGGACAGCACGATAAAACCATAACCACCTATAAGGATGGCGATTCGCTCCCACATCGTGCATCTCCTTCAGCACAAGTAAAGTAAACTATATTTCGCGTCAAATTGCTCTCAAGATACGAGCTCAAGATATCAAGATTGCATCAAGTTTCCGCTTTTGGACGGCGAGATGCCTCGACAGGACGTTGCTTGAGCCAGTTGTCGACAGCCGTTTCGTGGAACCACCAGCACTTGCCGATCTTTTGGCCGGGGAGTTTGTTCTCGATGTGGTCAAGAACATTCAATAATATACCTTATGCGCCAATATATCACGACGAGTCGGGGCGGGACGCCAGGAATCAGCGTTCCCCCACCTTCAGATAAGATACGCCACCCGGCCCGCCTAATGGGTGCTTGGCATACGTAACAAGGGCAGACTCCGAAGTACCAAGGCCTGACCATGCCACCCCGGCCGGGGTAAACTCCGAAACGGAGAGGTTCCCTTGCTCGCCCGTCACGGCCCGACCAAGCCTGGCTCCGCCGGGCTCTACCGAGATGAGCGAGGTAAAATGCTTCGGGCTGGTCTTCCCTCGCTTGCGCGTCGGGCTGGTACAAAGAACCCTTGCTCGCGCTACGGGCTGGTAGGCGAGACAACGGGGGCGTTTTCGGGGATAATTGGATGACGGATGGTGTAGGATGAGGCTTATGAGGATCGGTCATGTCGGGATGCGCATGTTGACGGCCGCCATGCTGCTGGCGGGGACGCCGACGCGGGCGGATGAACTGCCGGCTTTGCCCCCGCTGATTACGCCCGCGACCCAGGAAGCGATTCAGCGCGGGCTGGAATACCTGGCCCGAACGCAAAATCGCGAGGGGGCGTGGCGAAACGCCGGGTATGCGGGCGAATATCCCGTGGCGATGACCGCCCTGGCCGGACTCGCCCTGCTGGCCAATGGCAACACCTGCACCCAGGGCAAATACGCACCCAACGTCAACCGGGCGATGAATTATCTGCTTGATTCGGCACGGCCGGACGGCCTGATCGCCCGCATCGAGGAGGAAAGCCGCTCCATGCACGGGCACGGATTCGCCATGTTGTTCCTCGGCGAGTTGTACGGCATGGAAAGCGAGATCGACAAGCAGGAACGGATTCGCCAGGTGCTCAACCGGGCGGTGCAACTGACCGCCCGCAGCCAAAGCCAGTTGGGCGGCTGGTTGTATACGCCCGACTCGCGCGGCGACGAGGGTTCGGTTACCGTTACGCAATTGCAGGGTCTGCGGGCCTGCAGGAACGCGGGGGTGGCTGTCCCGAAAACGACCATCGACCGGGCCCTGGAATATCTGGAAAAATCGGTGCTGCCCGACGGCGGGATCGCCTACCGGGCCGGGATGGGCGGGGCAAGCCGGCCGCCGATCACCGCCGCGGCTGTCGCCTGCTGGTACAACGCCGGTGACTACCAAAACCCATTCGCGGTCAAGGCCCGCGATTACTGCAAGGCCAATGTCGGCCGGGGGCTCGACGGCGGCCGAAACTGGGGACATTACTATTACGCCCATTTATACATGGGCCAGATTATGTGGCTCAGCGGGGAAGATGAATGGAACTGGTATTTCCCCAGTATGCGCGATCAACTGCTCACTCGGCAGATGCCGGACGGAGCGTGGATGGGCGATTCGGTCGGCAAAGTGTACGGAACCTCTATCGCCCTGACCGTGTTGCAGATACCCTACGGTTATCTGCCGATCCTGCAGCGATAAAATCCTGGTTGGCGGAAAGACTGATCGCTGACCATTGACCGCTGAATGCTGACTGCTGACTGCTGAACACTGAACGCTTTTTCGAGGTTTTCATAAATGAGTGAGGTGTCTGACAACAATCCGAAGTCTTCGATGGATACACCAGCAATCCATGACGAGGCGGCCGTCGCGGCCTTGCGTAATGCGTATGCGGGTATCCGCCGCGAGCTTGGCCGGGTCATCGTCGGGCAGGAAACGGTCATCGAACAACTGCTGATCGCCCTGTTCGCCGGGGGGCATTGCATTCTGGAGGGAGTACCGGGTCTGGCCAAGACGCTGATGATCTCCACCCTGGCCAAAGCCCTGGACCTGACCTTCTCCCGGATTCAGTTTACCCCGGACCTCATGCCGGCGGACATCACCGGCACGGAAGTGTTGCAGGAGGACAAGAGCAGCGGATCTCGCATGTTCCGCTTTCTCAAAGGGCCGGTCTTCGCCAACGTCGTGCTGGCCGACGAGATCAACCGCACGCCACCCAAGACTCAGGCCGCCTTGCTGGAAGCCATGCAGGAACGGCAAGTCACCGCCGGCGGATCGCGCCATTGCCTGGAGCCGCCCTTCTTCGTGTTGGCGACGCAAAATCCGATCGAACAGGAAGGAACTTACCCGCTACCGGAAGCTCAGCAGGACCGGTTCATGTTCAAGGTTTTCGTGGAATATCCGAGCTACGAGGAAGAGCTGCTCATCGCGGAGCGGACTGGAGCGGACATTGCTCGTGCAACCGAGGCCATCCCGTCGGTTTTGACCGCCAGACAGGTACTCGACCTTCAGGAAACAGTGCGCCGGGTGCCGGCGGCCCAAACCGTGGTCCAGCACGCTCTCGATCTGGCCCGGCGCACGCGGCCGCACGAACCACAGGCCCCCGCCCTGATCCGCCAGATGGTCACCTGGGGCGCCGGACCGCGGGCCGTGCAATTCATGATGCTGGCCGCCAAGGCCCGAGCCCTGTTGCACGGCCGCTATCATGCCGCCCTCGAGGATGTGCGAGCGGTGGCGCATCCGGTTTTGCGGCATCGCATAGTCACGAACTTCTCGGCCGAGGCCGAGGGATACACCACCGACCGAATCGTCGATGAATTGTTGAAACAGACTCCAGCCCATGATTCCGCGTTGACCCAAGATGGCCGATTACAGAAAGTACTTGAAGCCTGAGGTGCTCACCCGCATCGCCCGCCTGGAACTCCGGGCGCGGCAGGTGGTGGAGGGGTTCATCTCCGGAATGCACAAGAGCCCGTACCAGGGTTACAGTGTCGAATTCGCCGCGCATCGCGAATACGTGCCCGGCGACGACCTGCGACATATCGATTGGCGTCTCTACGCCCGCGGAGATCGACTATACATCAAACAGTACGAAGAGGAGACCAACCTCCGTACGCATGTCCTGCTCGATTGCTCGCGGTCCATGCTTTATCCCGAGAATGCCGGAGCGGACCGCATGAATAAATACGCCTACGCCTGCACCCTGGCCGCCTCCTTGATCTACTTACTGATGACCCAACAGGATGCTTGCGGGTTGGTCCTTTTCGATCGGGCGGTACGCGAACATGTGCCGCCGACTTCCAGCACCGCCCAGTTGCGGGCGATGATCGATTTGATCGAGCGCCACCCGCCGGAGCAAGACACCGATGTCAAAGTGTTGCTGAGCCAGATGGCCGACCAGCTTCATCGACGCGGCCTGGTCGTGCTCATCAGCGATCTGCTGACCGACGTTGAAGATGTTGTTCGGGGTCTGCAACGGCTGCGGCATATCGGGCATGACGTGATTGTCATGCATGTGCTGGACCATGACGAGCTTTATTTCCCCTTTGAACAGAACACACTGTTCGAGGGGCTTGAGCCGCCGGCGGCCGAATTGTTGACCGACCCGCAAGGCTTGCGGGAAAGCTATCTGCGAATCGTTCGCCGCTTCATCAGCCGGGTACGCTCGGCCTGCGTCGATCATCGGATTGATTATCAAATGCTGTCCACGCGCGACCCGCTGGAGGCAGGCTTGAGCGCATACCTGGCCGGGCGGATGCATCGTCTGGCTCGTAGGTGATTTTTACCACGGAGGCCCGCCTAGGCGAGGTTCCGCCTTCGGCGAATACGGAGGCACGGAGATAGAACAAAATGGGTGGACTTGGCGATGTGCCACGCCAGGCGAACGGGTTTACGACACACCCAAAATGGAATAGCGATGAATCATGGATTACCAATTTGTCTTCCGTTGATAGCGGCCATGCTCTGGCCAGTGCTGTTCTATGTTGGGGCGGCGGCGATGGCCGTACCGCTTTTGATTCATCTGTTCAGTCGGCGGCGGTTTCAGCGCACCCGTTGGGCGGCGATGGACTGGCTGCTTGAGGCTCATCGCGAAAATCGCAGGCGGATGCGTCTGCAGGAGATCATCCTGTTGGCCTTACGCTGCCTGGCGGTCCTGCTCATCGGTTTGATGCTCGCCCGCTGGTTTATTCGGCCGAATACATTGCTGGCCATTGTCGGCCGTCAGGCGCACACCGAACGGATCATCCTGCTGGACGATTCCTTCAGTATGCGGCTGCGCGATCGGGAAGATACGGTGTTCGGGCGCGGGGTCGCGGCCGTGCGGGGTATCGTGGACACATTGCGCAGCGAAGCAGCCGACGACCCGCTCACTATCCTGGTAACCTCGCGGCCCGAGCGGCCCGTGTTCAGCGAGACGACCGTCGGCAGGCTTGATGTAAAGGTTTTCAACGAGCAACTCAACACTTTGACCTGTTCCAACCGGTCGTCCAACCTGCCGGCCGCCTGCACGGCCATCCGGCAATTACTGGAAAGTCGCCAGGCAAGTACTCGATCCACGGTCTATCTGGTCAGCGATTTTCAACGCATCGACTGGCCTGACACCGTTGACCCAACCTCCGCGACCCCCGTGGCCGCTCTGGCCGATTGGGTCAACGAAAATCGTCAGCTTCGCCTCGTTTTGGTCGATGTCGGAACGGATGCGGATAATGTCTGTATTCGTACGATTGAACCGGAGCAGCGGCAGGCCGTCGCCGGCGTGGCCGGGCGTTATCTTATTCAGGCAGCCAACTATGGACGCAACGAGACCCAGTCCCTGACGCTCCAGCTTTATGTCGGCCAGGCGGCCCAGCCCCCCATCCCGTTGCCGACCATCGGTCCAGGCCAAAACGTTACCGCGGCCGTCGAGGCCATTTTCCCTCAGGATGGCAGCCAAAGCCTGGTCGCGGAAATCGAACCGGACGCCTTGGGTATCGACAATACGCGTGCCTTCGCCGTCCCGGTAGCCCATGCCCTGCGCGTGCTGTTGGTCAACGGCGAACCGGCGACGGACTCATTGGACGACGAGACTTACCTGCTGGCGGTCGCCCTGCGGCCGGAGGGCGCTGAATTCAGCGGTAACGAGGTCACCGTCGTCGATGAAAACGAATTCGAGGACACCGATTTGGCCAATTTCCACGTCGTGGTACTGGCCAACGTTTACCGCATCACGGAAGAAACCTCCACCCGTCTCGAAGCCTACGCAGCCAATGGCGGTGGCGTGCTTTTCTTTCTCGGCGATCAGATCGACGTGGCCTTGTACAATCGTATGTTGTACCGCGATGGCAAAGGATTGTTACCCGCCGCGTTGGGCGAGGTCATCGCCGCGCCCGCTGATCGGCCGGGTTTTGCGGTCGGTGATCCGGATACCACCCATCCGATCCTGCGTCGGTTTTCCCGAGTTGAGGTATCCTATTTCGATCCCATCCGGACATGGCGTTTCTTCGATGTCCGTCAGGAACAGACTACGCAACCCGACCCAACTGCCGTGCAACCCCTCGAAACGCAGGATTCAACGGGGACGGCGCACATACTTCTGCGTTTTACGGATCCCGACCGCCGGCCGGCGATCATCGAGCGGGCCTTCGGTCGTGGACGGTGTTTGCTCATCACCACCACCGCGGACAAGGAATGGAATAACCTCGCGGATCAGCCGGTTTTCGTCGTGCTGGCCCAGGAGATGATTCAATATTTAGCCCGACCCAATGGGCTCGGCGGCGAGCAGCTTGTCGGCCGGCCGATCCAATTCACCCTCGATCCGGCGACGCAACGACCGACGGTCACCTTGAAAACACCGGGTTTTCCGAATGAACCGGTGGTAACGATCAACGCGCATCCCGATCCGCGGAGCGGTCAGCCGGCTATCGAATGGACCGACACGGAACAACCCGGTCTGTACCGTTTTGAAATCGCCGGTGTCACCGGGCCGCCTCGCGAAGAGTGTTTCGCGGTGAACGTGGACGCTCGCGAAAGTGATATCCGTCGAATGGACCGGCAGGGCTTGTTGACGGCGATCGGCGGTGTACCGGCGGACTATTTACGCGGGGAGGAACTCGGCGGAACGAACGGGGCTCCGACCGAAACCCGACGGGAACTGTGGCCGGCCATGCTGATCGCCCTGCTGATCGTGCTGCTGACCGAGCAGGCCCTGGCCTGGCGATTCGGTTCGGGTGGAGGCTGGAAAGATATTATTAAAGGGAATGGAGCATGATCCCCCCGCTACCCATCCTGGCCCAAATCATGGAACGGCGGCTCGAATTCGCAGGTCTGCCGCGGAGCTGGTCCGCCGTGGCGGCGTTTATCCTGCTCCTGGCGTTGTTATACGTAGCAACGCTGTTTTATCGTCGCGAACGGCGGGTGAGTGCCTCGCGGCGGGTGCGTTTGATTTTGGCGACCATGCGTTGCTTCGTATTGTTACTCCTAGTGATAATCGCTCTTCAGCCCGTACTCGCTACTTACCTGCACTACGAACGAAAAGCCGCCACGCTGATCCTGCTCGATCACTCGGCCAGTATGTCCTTGCGCGACCACTATCCCGATCCGTCAGAACGCAAAAAGGTACTTACCGCCCTCGGCGATAATGCCGCCGAACAGATCGGGCGGATCACGCGGGCCGAATTAATGCAGACTCTGCTTGTTGATGACGGGCAAGGCAACCTGTTGAACAAGATGGCGGCCAACAACGCCGTATACATCTATTCCTTCGGCGATACCTTGCAAGCTATCGGCCAAGTCAGAGGGAATCAACCGACTGGCGCCGACGAGCCCGCGGCGGATGATCCCACTCCGCAATCCACGCCGTCGGCTTCGCGTCCCGCGACAATGGTCGAGGCCAGCGCGCCGGCCACCGATATCGGTCGAGCCGTTCGTCAGGCAATCGAGGCCCAAGGCAACACACCGATCGCCGCCGTCGCCGTTCTGTCCGACGGCCGATTCAACCGTGGCGAACCGCCGGACGTGGTCGGGCGTTACGCCGCATCCCGAAAAATCCCTGTTTTTTCCGTCGGCATCGGCGATCCATCGCCAACCCGTAATCTGACGGTGATCGGAGCGGAAGCACCGCCCAACGTCTTCGTCAAGGATCCGTTCAAAATTAACGCCCAACTGCGTGTCCGGGAGTCGGCCGGCCGGACGATCGACGTGGAACTCCTCCAGCGTGCCGGTGGAGAGGACAGCTGGACGCCGCTGAAAACCCGGCAAGTCAATATTCCCGAAGGAACCGGCACGGTATCGGTCACGTTCGAGCATCAGATCGGAAAGGCCGCCGAGGTCCGTTTCATGGTTCGTGTTCCCCCTCAGGAAGGTGAAACGATCATCGAGGACAATCAACGCGAAATCACCGTCCGGGCCTTGGAGAACAAAATGCGCGTGCTGCTGGTCTCCGGGGCACCGAGTTGGGAATACCGTCTTTTGTCCCGGCTGCTGGAACGGGACGCGACCGTGACGGTCAGTTGCTGGCTGCAATCCGCGGACGAAACCGCCGTACGCGACGGGAACGAAGTGATCGACCATTTCCCCCGCGAACGCGAGGAACTGATTGCCTATGATGCTATCATCCTGCTCGATCCTCAGTCCGGCGATATCGATCCTGCCTGGTCGAATATCGTCGAGTCGATGGTCACGACGGCCGGCGGTGGGTTGCTCTATGTCGCCGGGCGAAAAAATACCCCGCGTCTCGCTCACGATGCCAACAGCCGGGAGTTGCTCGCCCTGCTCCCGGTCATCACCGACGCCGGAGAGGCCGACCTGCTCATCAACGAGATGGGTTATTTTCAAACGACCGCCTGGCCGGTGGTGGTTCCACCAGAAGCCCTGGGCCATCCCGTACTGGCGATGTCCGAGCAAGCTGACGAAAACGCCCGCATTTGGGCCGAACTACCCGGCGTCTACTGGCATTACCCCGTTCGACGCGAGAAACCGGTGGCTACCGTGCTCATGCGGCATAGCAACCCGCGGATGCGCAATGCCTTCGGCGGGCATGTATTGCTGGCCACTCAGTTTCTCGGATCGGGTCGGACGGCCTACCTGGCATTTGACACCACCTGGCGGTGGCGGCGGTACGGCGAACAGTATTTCAACCGATTCTGGATCCAACTGCTGCGTCATCTGGTCGAGGGTAAACTGCTCAGCGGACAGAAACGCGGCCTGATCCAGATGGACAAGGATTACTATGAGGTCGGCGAGCCGATGACCATCGAAGGACGACTCATGGATGCTCGGCACCTGCCCCTGCAAGAGCAACAGGTTAGTTTAACCGTGCGGCTGGACGAGGAAGTAGTGGCCTCGATCCCCATGCAGATCCAACCGAACCGTCCCGGCTGGTACCGCGGGCAATTTATCCCCACGCGCACCGGCACGCATACGCTGCAAATAGACCTGCCCAGCGAAACCGGAATCGAAACCGCCGTCATCCGCGGCGAAGTCCGCGTTACCCAGGCGGATCTCGAATTCCGCCAAACGGAGCTGGACCGGGCTTCGCTTCGTCGCCTCGCCGAATCGTCGGCCGGCGGCCTTTATCTCGACATCGATCAGGCCGGCCTTTTGGCCACGCTGATACCGGATAAGACGACCAGCATGATCGTCACCGGCCAACCGTTCAGTCTGTGGGACCGATGGTGGACGCTGGCTATTTTGATCGCCCTGTTGGGATTCGAATGGGGCCTGCGCAAAAGGACGGGGTTGCTCTAATGGATGCCACGCTCAACGCAACCGTCAAGCAGCGCTTCGAGCACAGTGTGCTTACCCGACTGCGTCGCCTGCGCCGGCGTATGCGCTTCTACCTGCTGGTTGAAGGTTTAACCGCGATCAGCGCATTCCTCCTTATCGTTGTCCCCCTGACTTTGCTGATCGATCACACTTTCCACCTGAGTCGGGATATGCGCGGGCTGCAAGGGTTGCTCTGCCTGATTAGCCTGTTAGTGATTATCCATAGAACGCTGCTGGGACCGTTGCGCGTGCCCATATCCTATCGCCATCTCGCTCTGCTGCTGGAACGGGCTCACCCGTCGTTGTGCAGCCGGCTGATCAGCGCCGTGGACTTCGTACAGAGCCCCGGAGTTTCCCCGCGATCGGCGGCCATGATGGAAACGGTCATTCGTCAGGCGACGGAGAGCGCGGCCACCTTGTCTTTCGATCGGCTATTAGCTCATCGCCGCGCGTGCCGTCGCGGCGCGATGATCCTGGTTTCGGCGGCGACCCTGGTCGCGTTGCCGCTCATCGCTCAAACGACCATGCGTTTATGGTTCCAACGCAACGTACTGCTGATGAACGTGGATTGGCCGAGGCAAAATAGACTCATTGTTGAGGATCTCAGGGACGGTCGACTGCTGGCCGCCCGGGGCGATGATGTGTTGGTCGCGGCCGTCGTTGATACCGGATACGAGCCGCCCCGCCAGGTATATATCCACTATCAAAGCGCGAGCGGTGTGCAAGGCCGCGAGCAGATGCCCGCGATCCACGGCCAGAACGTGCGGTTCACGCATACCTTCACGGCTATCAATGAATCGTTACGCTGCCGGATCGCCGGCGGCGACGCGGACACCGGCTGGTTCCAAATCGAGGTGATCGAGCGGCCTCGGATCATGGATGTCACCATCGGGATCGAGCCGCCCCCCTACACGAACGCACCGGCCTACAACCTGCGCCCCGGACAAACCGTGGCCGAAGCCCTCAAAGGCAGTACCATCCGCTTGCACATCAGGACCAACAAACCGGTGATCGAGGCCAAGCTGTTTCGCGGAATCGACGAACAGGAAACCGAAATCCTGTCGGTTAATCCGCTTACCGACGAGGAGTTTATCGCCGAAGACTGTCCGCCGGCATCGGCCACTTATTATTTCCGACTCGTGGACCGTTTCGGCTTCAACAACTTCAGCGAACGTACCCCGCCCGTGCCGATGAGCATCCGTCTGGTCGTCGATCAGCCGCCGATTGTCAAAATGCGGATCCGCAATGTCGGCGACATGCTCACGACCGAAGCAGTCCTGCCCGTGGAACTGGATTTTTCGGACGTCTACGGGCTCGCCTCGGCCGAGGTGGTTCATCAGCTTTCCCATGAAAACGCCGCGGCCGTCGCCGAGGAGCTTCCAGACTTTTTACCCGGCATCAAGGCTTATACGAGAAACGTGGACTGGACGATCGCCGGCCACAATATCAAGGAAGGGATGCGTTTCACCCTGTTCGGCCAGGCCCGTGATTTCGACGATATTTCCGGGCCGAATGTCGGCCGCAGCTCGACGATGAGCTTCCGCGTGGTCAGCCGGGAAGAGTTGCTGGCCGAACTCAACCGCCGCGAACAGGAATATCGACGCGATTTCGAACGGCTCTTGCGCATGCAGGAGGAACTCTACACTCAACTCTTGACGCTCAGCGCGTCGGCTGTACCAACAACAGAAACGGATCGCCGATCCGGGCCGTACGCTCAACTGGCTCGTCGCCAACGCGATTACGCGGGGCGGCTCAACGGGCTGCGCTTGCAGTTCGAGCAAAACCTCGCGGAGTTGCGGATCAACCGCCTGTCCAGCCCGACCACCGAGGATCGGCTGGCCGGCGGGATCATCCAACCTCTCGAGCAACTTCATCGAACCAGCATGTCCCAAGCCATCGCCACCATCGAGGAACTTAACCGCCAAGCAGACCAGACCGCCTGGCGGAATGTACGGAAAGCCCAGGAAGAGATTCTGGCACGAATGAACCAAATCCTGGCCAACATGCTAAAATGGGAAGGATTCCAGGAGGCCGTCATCCTCCTGCGTGACGTGCTGAAACTGCAGCGCGAATTGAATATCGAGACTCAACAGCGAATCGAAAATGAGATTTTCGGGAACCCCCCGGGTTCACAACCGTCTAAGTAATAGACGACCGAACCGGAAAACAGACGCCTATGAGCCAAACCATACCTCATGACCAGCCCGAAGCGCAAGCAAGGGACCACCAGCCCGAAGCGCAAGCGAGGGACAACCATTCCGAATCCGGCAATACCGCGAACATAAGGTTTCTTTCAACCCGTTTTCTCTCTGTCTCTTGGTCTCTCCGTCCCTCCCTCTCCCCGTCTCCCCTCCCCCTCTTTTTCATCGCCACACTACTCCTATGCCTGTCCAACATCGCCCTCCTCCCCGCGGCTCAAGACCCCCTGGCGGCCAAGCAACAGATCGTCCAGGACCGCATGACCCAACTCGAGGACCGCATGTTCCGCCTGGCGGAAAAACTGGCCGAGACCGATCCGCAACAGGCCCAACGCCTTACCGAAGCCCTGCGTAAGGCTCGCGAAGCTTTGCTGCGTCGCAATATGGCCGAAACCATCACCCTGCTCGAACAGGCCCGACTGACCGAGGCCGCCGACCACATGCAGGAAATCGGCGACGGGCTCGAACAACTTCTCAAAATCCTGTTGGATGATCCGGACCAGCAAAAACGCCTTCAGGCAGAATTGGAACGACTGGCCGCAATCCGCAAGCAACTCGACGGATTGATCGATCGACAACAACAGTTAAAAGACCGGATCGAACAGAACCAGGCCCCGGCCGACGAGTTGGCTGAAATACAGGCCGCCATCGCCCGACTGGAAACCTTGATCGACCGCCAGAAAAAGGAAATCGCCAAAAGTGCGGCGACCACTCAACCAGAGAAGTCCGCCGGTCTTGAGGAATCGCAAAAAAGCCTGCGGCAAGATACGCATACGCTGGCCGATGATTTCCGGCAAATGGGCAAAACCTCCGCCTCTCGGCCGGAGAGCCAACCGATCACGCCATCGACCGACGAGGCCGCCAAGTCCACCGAACAGGCCGCCAAGCACATGCAGGCGGCGGAGCAGCCATTGAGGGACGACCAGCCCGAGCAGGCCCGCCCTCATCAAGAACAGGCTTTGCAAGCTCTTCAACAAGCCCTCGAACAGATGCAAAAACAACAAAGGGCCATCCGCGAGCAAATCGATCTGGCCAAAGCCGCCGAAGAGCAGAAAAAACTGAAAAACGAGGCCGACAAGCTCTCCGAGGAAATGCAGGGGCAGGACGCATCCCCGACCGACGGAGCCGAGAACGTGCAAAAGGCCGGCGAACACATGGACCAGGCCGCGAAGGCCCTCGATCAGGAACAATCCGGACAGGCCGCCCAAAACCAGCAGCAAGCCCTTGATCAACTCAAACAGGCCCGCGCGGAGTTGGAGCGCATTCTTGAGCAGAAACGCCGCGAGCAACAGGAGGAAATCCTTCGCGGACTGGAATCGCGTTTCCGGGTCATGCTCGCCGAGCAGATAAAAGTCAACCAAGCTACCCAGGAATTGGAGAGCAAGGGCCCGCCGAACTGGACACGCGAGGACGAACTTGTCCTGGCCGGCACGGCTCAAAACCAGCTCGGCCTTATCGAACAGGCGGAACAGGCGTTGCGCATCCTCAAGGAGGAAGGCACGACCATTGTTTTCCCCCGGATGGTCGAGCAACTAGGCGAGGATATGCGCGAGTCGCACGGCCGCCTGCAAGGCAAGGAAACCGGTCCGGAAACTCAACGGATTCAATCCGAGGTAGTTAATACCCTCAAGGAATTGATCGAAGCGATTCAGAAATTGCAGGAGGAAGGCATGCCCGGCGGAGGAGAAGGCGGCGGACAGGAAGCGGGTAAGCAACCGGCGCCACTGCTCCCCGGCTCGGCGGAATTGAAGCTGCTTCGTTCCTGTCAGCAACGAGTCAATCGGGACACGGAAGCACTCAAAACAAAAGCGGCGAACGGTGAATTGATTGATCCGCGACAGCAAAAGGACCGTGCCCGGCTGGCCGATCGGCAGAACGAACTGGCCGAGATGGCCGGTAAAATGCACGAACGCATCACCGGCCGATAAGGACGCAATGCCATGAGGATACCTGCCATGAACAAGGCAATCTCCGCTACCAGCCCGAAGCGCAAGCAAGGGAATACCAACCCGAAGCGCAAGCAAGGGTCCACCCCCTCGAATCCCGGTACACGACGCCATTCCCGCACAACCATTCGTGTCCTCTCCCTCTGTCTTGCTTTCCTCATCCTACCGATGATAACCCTCGCTCAAACATCCCAACCGACCTCCCTGCCGGAAATTGAGGTGCGTCCTATTCGTTCACCCGAGGCCAAACGCCAAGCCGCCGTCGAACTGATCGACCGTTTTATCGTCCACGTACGGACCGCCGCGTCAATCGAGCCGTCGGCCCGAACGACGCTGACCGACGCCTGGGCCCGTCATCGAACGGAAGAAAATCCCGTGGATTTTCTAACCGCGGGATTGGCGATTATCTCGAAACCCTTCCACGACGCCCTGCAGGCGGTCGAACAACAACAATACGAACAGGCCGAGCAAACCTTGCGCCCGTTGCTCGACAACCCGGATCCCTACGTCACCCTGCACGCCCAGATCGCCCTGGCCCGTTTGTTTATCGAGCAGGACCGTTACGAGGAAGCCGAACCCCTTCTCGCATCGCTGGCCAACCGCGAGCAAGACCTTATCGTTAAGACTTTCGCCGAAGCGGAAGTCGATTTCCTGCTCGGCTACTGCCGACTGGCCAACCTGAAATACGACGAGGCCTTGACCGACCTGGAAAAATTCGAGCGTCAACACCCCGATGCCGAGGATCAATACCGGTTGCCCGCCCGGCAGATGATCCAGGAATTGAAGGCCCGCCAACCGGAAAGCCTCGGCGAGGTTTCCGATCTGATGACCTACGCCGCTCGGCGTTTGACCGCCCACGGTACGTATCAGACCATCCGGCAACGTCAGGACCGCGCGATCGAACTGCTGGATCGGCTTATTCAGCAGGCCGAAGACCAAGAAAAACAGGGCAGCAACACCGGTTGCAAGCAATGCGGCGGCAAAGGTTGCCCGGCCTGCCAGAAGCCTGGAGGAAACCCGCTGAACCCGAGCAGGCCCATGGATGAATCGCGCCTGCCCAGCGGCGCGAGCCAGATCGGCGAGCTACGGGCCTCGCCGCGGGCCCGACCCGGTGAGGCGTGGGGCAAAATGCCGCCCAAGGAGCGTGAACAGATTCTCCAATCCCTGCGTCAAAACTTCCCGAGCCGATATCGCCAATTGATCGAACAATACTACCTGCAACTGGGCAAGGAGCCGTGATCCCGTGTTGAGCCTCTTTTTCATTCTGTTGGCCGGTAACATGGCCGCCGTCGATCCACTATCCGTCGAGGCCGTCACCCTCGAAGGGCAAACCATTTCCGCAAAATGGGAAGGCCTCGCCGCGGACGGCACTGTTACCTTGCTGGTCGAGCAAAAAACAACCGCCATCCCCATCGATCAACTGATGCTCATTCACCGGACCAACATGCCCTCATCCGCGCCCGCGCCCGACAGCCGACCGGCTTCGGCCGGTTCGCTGATGATCCTTCTGAATGACGGCAGCCGGTTCCCGGCCACTCTCCGCGGCGGCTCGGCTCGTCAAATCGAAATCGAAACCCTCCCCACCGGCCCGTTGACTGTTCCACTGACGGCTATCGCGGCCGTTCGCCGCGTCGATGTTACATCCCCCCAAACCAACGAGTTATTCGACGAAGCCCTCAAGCGTCGCGATACCACTCAGGATGAGCTCTTCATCATCCGCGATGGGCGGGTTACCAATGTTCGCGGGCTGACCGAATCGATGACATCCGATGCCGTCGCCTTCAAATATCGGGAACAAACCCGCGCCATCCCCTGGTCCGACCTTTACGGATTGATCCTCGCGAAAGGTGTTCAAACCGGCGAACGGCCAGCCGCACGCTGCCTGCTGGAGGACGATTCCATCTGGGCCGGCCGATTAGTCGGCGGCGACCGGCAAGCGGTCCGAGTGCAATTGACCGTCGGCGCGACCATTACTCTTCCACTACTCACCCTGCGTGAAATCCGCTTCCAGAGCGACCGAATCGTCTTTCTCAGCGACCTCGATCCGACGGAATATACGTTCGAGCCGTTCGGCGTCACCCGTTGGCCTTACCGCCTGGATCGATCGGCCGCTAATCGACCCCTGCGTATCGGGAATATGTCTTACGCCCGCGGCATCGGAATGCATTCGGTATCGACCCTGACCTACAAACTGGACGTGGCCTACAAAGCCCTGGCCGCCGATATCGGCATCGATGCGGCCGTGGGCCAGCGCGGTGATGTCGTCTTTCGCGTGCTGGCCGACGGAAAGGAAGTTTTCAACAGCGGGCCGGTCACCGGACGCAACCCGCCGCGTCCCATCCTCGTCAAGCTCGAAGGCGCCGGACAACTGCAACTTTGCGTCGACCTCGGCGGGCAACTGGACATCGGCGACCAAGCCAACTGGGGCAACATCAGGTTAATCAAATGACCTTCGCATCATCAGGAAGCCGACTACTCGTTACCCTCATCACCGCGATACTGGTGACAACCGCTTCGCTTACGGCGTATGGCTTCGATTCGCCGCATCCTGAGCCATCCGTTTCACGCACCGAACAACAACGTATCGATGTGATCGCCCGGGTCAGCCCGACGGTTGTCTGCATCGTGGACGAAAACTTTGGCGGCGGTGGATCGGGGGTGCTGATCAGCTCGGAAGGTCACGGCCTGACCAACTTTCACGTACTGGCTCCCGCCCTGCAGGCCGGTAAAGTCTTCGGCGGACTGGCCGACGGGAAACTTTATCCGCTGGAAGTTCTGGGTATCGATCCCACCGGCGATGTGGCCATGTTCAAACTTACCGGCCGTGAGCGCTTCGACGCCGCTACGCTGGGCGATTCCGATCAGGTCGCGATCGGTGATAGCGTACTGGCCTTGGGCAACCCTTTCATGCTCGCCGAGGATTACACCCCCACGGCGACTTTCGGCATCGTCAGCGGAACCCACCGTTATCAATACGGCGCGGTCGAACGTGCCCTGGTTTACACCGACTGCCTGCAAATCGACGCCTCGATCAATCCGGGCAATTCAGGCGGCCCCCTCTTCGATCTGCATGGCCGACTGATCGGCATCAACGGCCGGGCCTCCTTCAGCCGCCGCGGCCGAGTCAACGTCGGCCTTGCCTATGCGATTACGATCAATCAGATTAAGCGTTTCCTGCCCGGCCTGAAAGCCGGCTTCCTTGTTGAACACGGTTCGCTCGGAGCGACGGCAATCGACGTCGGCTACTGTCGTGTCGTTTTTGAACAAGTCCAATCCGACTCGGCGGCCGGCCGGGCCGGTATTCGACCGGGTGATCGGCTGCTGCGTTTCGGCGGCTGCGAGATTCAGACGGCCAATCAATTCATGAATCTGCTGGGAACCTTCCCGCTCGGCTGGCCGGTCGAAGTGGTCTGGGAACGTGAAGGCCAAACCCAACAGCAACGCATCCAACTCGATCGCCTGCCGGCCAACATACCCAAACCCATGAAAGCCCTTGCTGATAAAATCCCCGTGCTCGGCGAGGAGGAGGCCCGAAAATTCTGGAGCAACGCGACGAGCGAACCCTTTGCCGAGCCTCCCCACGCAAACATATTACCGTTAGCGATCGATCATGCCCTTAACTGCACGGTCAAAATCCACGGGGCGAAGATCGGCGTCGAGCATGGCTACGCCTCTGGATTGATCGTCTCATCGATTGGAGAGGTCGTTACCCCCCTTTCCGTTGCTCTGGAGGCCAAGAACCTGCGAGCCGTCACTCGCGATGGGCATATGTATTCCGCCGAAGTCGTCAAACGCGACGAATACCGTCAACTCGCCCTGCTCAAGCTGGCCGCTTTCCCGCAAAACGCCAACACGGACGCGAAGGTTAGCGAACAGATGACCCCGACGCAATTTCAGCCTTTCAATCCCGGCCGCTCGGCGGAGATCAAAACCGGTGATTGGATTTTCGTCGTCGGAAATCCCTTCAAAGTCGCCGACGGACCTGAGCTGATGTCCGTAACCAAGGGGATCGTCGCCGGGAAAACTACGCTTGAAGCCGTTCGCGAAAGCCACGACTTCCCTTATCGCGGCGAAGTCGTTCTCCTCGATGCCGTGACCAGTAATCCCGGCTCCGCGGGCAGCGCGGTTGTGGATATGGACGGTCGCGTCGTCGGAATGGTCGGCGAAAGCGTCACCGCCCGACAAACCAACACCTACGCCAATTACGCTTACCCCATCGAGGAAATACAAGCGTTCCTCGCGGATGCCGCTTCAACCCAACCTGGAACGCAACCCGCCATCACCGAACGCAAGCCGGGGTATCTTGGCCTTACCTTCAGCAAGATCGGTTATCGTCAGCGGCTGCCCTTCGTTGACCGCGTCGAGCCCGGTTCGCCGGCCGGGCAGGCGGGGATACGGCCCGGCGATCTGATTGTCAGCGCCAACGGCGTGGCCATACCGGGACAACGCGTCTTCGATGAACTCCGCGAGCAACTATGCGCCGGCGACAGTCTAAATTTGGTCATCAAGCGTGGCGAGCGGTTACTTACATTTCGTCTGACCCTCACGGAGCCGCTGAAATGAACTACGGTATCATATGCATCGCTTTCAATCTCTTTCTTATGGCCTCCAGCGATTCCGCAGCCACGGCTCCGGCCATTTCCGATAGCAATCCTTTGCCCCGACTTGAAGTCCAGGCGTTTCGCGAGGCGGCCGCGCGTATTGCCCCGTGCGTCGTCACCATCGAAACCGTCGGCGGAGCGGCCCCGATCGAATCGACGCCACGCGGCCCGCGCCCGCCGCGTTTCACGCCGGCCGAAGGACCGACCACCGGCCTCATCTGGTCCGCTGACGGGCTAATCCTGACCAGCAGCTTCAACTTCGTCCGCGATCCGTCGGTCATTACCATAACGCTTGCCGATGGCCGGCGTTTCCTGGCCGAATTGCTCGCCCGTGACGAAGTCCGCAAGCTGGCCATGCTGAAGATCGAGGCGGCCGACCTGTCGGTGCCCGAGTGGCTGACCGAAACGGAGCAAGTACGGGTCGGGCAATGGGCAATAGCCCTTGGCCGCGGATTCGGCGGCTCGCAAGGTTCGCTTAACATCGGCATCATCAGCGGTTTGAACCGCATGAGTGGGTTGGCCGTGCAAACTGACGCCCGCCTTTCGCCGGCGAATTTTGGCGGGCCGCTGGTCGATCTGTACGGCCGCGTCATCGGGCTATGCGTACCGATGGGACTGCAACCGGGCGAGTTGTCCGGCGTCGAGTTCTACGATTCCGGCATCGGATTCGCGATTCCTTATATGCAGGTAGCCACCGCCGCACGCGAGTTGGCTGTCGGACACAACCTGCGCCAAGGGATACTCGGCGTGGCCATCGACCGGCGCAGCGTCAAGACGATCCGCATAGCCGGCGTCGGCGATCCCTCGCCCGCCCGACGTGCGGGCCTGCAAGCCGGTGACGAAATCATCGCAATCGACAATCAACCGATCAACAACTACCCGGAACTCAAACGCCTCCTGCGTCCCCGCTGCGCCGGCCAGTGGGTAACGCTGCGTATCCGCCGCGGCCAAAGCGAACTCGATATTTCCGTTATCCTGGCTGTCCCGGAGGACATCGGGGCGGTCCCCACCGGCGCATCCCTGTCGTCAACGCAGCCGGCCTCAAGTCAATCTGATCGGGATTAAGGAAGTGCACAGTCGCTCAATAGCTGGCTAACAAAGAGTTGAACGTGGAATCTCTAAAAATCAACTACTCTAATCATACTCCGTGATCTTCATATCCGCCTATCCGCCGCGGAAAAAGCACTCAGTCGATGCCCGCGTAAGGATGGAATTTGCCGGCGACATGGTCCTTGGCCAGTTGTATGTAATCCTGCACGATGCTACGAATGTATTCTCGCTCGCTATCGGAGACCGGCCGAACCACGCTACCGGGCATCCCCATAACCAACGAGCCGTTGGGAATAATGGTACGCGGCGGGACCAGCGCGCCGGCGGCGATCAGGCAATCGTCGCCGATCTCGCAACCGTCCAGAACCGTCGCCCGACTACCGATCAGCGTTCGACTTCCAATCTTCTTGCAATGGACCAGGGCGAAATGCCCGATCACTACGTCATCCCCTATTTCCAAGGGCGTGTTCTTGGCACAATGAAGCAAGGCCCCGTCCTGAATATTAGCCCGGCATCCGACACGAACAGGGGCAACATCGCCCCGAACTATCGCATTATGCCAGAGGTTGCAGTCCTCGCCAAAGGTAACATCGCCCACGACGATCGTTGTGCCCGATACATAAATGGAACCCACGCGAGAGATTCGATGCATAAGCAAACCCTTATCTATTGTCGCCATCGTCTATTGCTTGGTCACTGGTATAACATCGCATACCATCCGCGCATATTGTACGGCCGCATCTTGGAATGCACTACAGGTTTGCCCCCCTACCGCCGCAGTTGCTCGACGACCCGCATCAAGGCGGCCAGTCGGTCAGGATCAAGCGGCCGATGCCATTGTCCTTCCTCTTTGATAAAGGACCCGACGATAAAAACATCACCCGGTTCCCACAGGTCCGGTAGGTTTTCAGGCGTAATACCCGAGCCGACGGCCACCGGCACCTCGACCGCGGCCCGCGCCTGTCGCAAGTCCTCCAGAGCGGTCGGCCGCGCCGTGGCCGATCCGGTAACGACCACGGCATCGGCGCCAAACAAGACGGCCGCCTCGGCCGCCGCGCCGATATCCACATCGGCCGTCAGGGCATGGGCCGCGTGCTTCTTCTTGATGTCCGCGAAAATACGCACATGCTCGGCCCCGATTTCCCGGCGATAGCGCAAGAGCGGACCGGCGTCGGCCTGATCCATCAAGCCTTCGTCGGCCACATGGGCGAAAACGAAATTCTCCGCGCGAATGAAATTCGCTCCGGTAGCCGCCGCCACCGCCAAAGCCGCGCGGTTGGCCCCGGCCAATATCTGTATGCCGGTCGGCAGTTTTACCGCCGCGCGCACGCTGTCCGAAACCGCCGTCATCGCCGCGACGATCTCCGGCCCGACCTGCTGTCGCAGATAGGGGCGATCATGCATGTTTTCCATCAACAAAGCGTCGAGCCCGGCGTCGGCCAACATGTGGGCTTCTGACACGGCCTGGGCGATAATCGCCTCCATCGGCCAGGAAGCAAATGGCGTCCCCGGCAGGGCCCGCACATGGATCATGCCCACGACCACCTTATCCCTACCGAACCATTCAGGGATCCAACTGGATGAATTCACTGGCCTTCTCCGACAAAAGAAAAAAACTTGCGTCTTTTCCAAAAAACGATTTGACTTTTCCGAATTCCGATGTATATTTATAGCTCGAATAGGGATTTTGTATAGTCAAAAGGCGAATGATGAACACGATTACCCGGACAATCTGGCAGCCGCGACCGACGGCGACGTATCAGACGGACAGTCTGCTTCGTGGCACGGTCATGGTATGCAAGCATGGCAAAGCCACGGGAGGCACGCCGTAGGGTAATCGGACTTGCAAACGATTTTTAAGCCCTGCGGCCAAAAGAGGTTGCAGGGCTTTTTTGTTGGGCGCCTCTCGGCAGAGCGGGCTCAGAAACAATGGTTGAGGACAAGTTTTATTCAACGCGCGAAGCGCGCTCACGGAAGGTGCGCGCCGACCGGAAGGGAGTGTGGACAATGGCCGCATTATGTGAATTGGAATTGAAGAAACCGAGTACGACGCCGAAAACGCCCGTCCGCGAGCGATGCCTTGGTTCGCGGGTCGTCTCTTACGCGGGCGAGCGGATTTTCTTTCGGCCGATCGAACTGGAAGACGAAGCCTTACTGCGGCGATGGATCAACGACCCGGCGGTCTGGCGTACGTTGTGTATCCGTCCACCCGTCAACGCGGTTCGCGAGCGCGAGTGGATCGAGACGCTGAGCAAGGATCCAACTCAGACGGTGTTCGGCCTGGTGGTCAAGGAGGATCAGCGGCTCATCGGAACGGTCGGTCTGGTGCATATTCAGGCGGCCGAACGATCCGCCGACTTGGGCATCTCGATCGGCGAAGTCGCGTATTGGGAGCGTGGTTACGGCCGCGAGGCCGTCGAGCTCATGGTCCGTTACGGGTTCGAGGAACTGAACCTGAACCGGATCGGCTTGCAGGTGTACAGCGACAACTGGCGAGCGATCCGTTGCTATCAGAAGGCCGGCTTCGTGCATGAGGGCTGCCTTACGCAGGCGGCTTACCGCAACGGCCGGTACCAGGATGTGTATTTGTTCGCCATGCTGCGCGAACAATGGGAGAGTGGGCGGTGCGTATAGCTTGTTCCGCCCAGTTACGTTGAATTGGAGATTTTTCGTGTACGGTAAATGATGGGGAGACAAGGGG
>CAZXSA010000017.1:0-35462 GCA_964642815.1 uncultured Planctomycetales bacterium
GCGGGAACTGCAGGCAAACGTTATCAACGGTGAGGAGGTATAAACGGGGTTTGTGTCAAACAACCTGCGAGAGGAGGAAGTGAATGAGCTGCGTGTAAAACGGGGATGCTGGTTTATGAGTTTGAAGCAGGGAAACGGGATCGAACCAGAATCCAACCCTAACGGGGTTTCATCATCAAGCCCAAGGTTGCAGCGCAGCCGCTACCTTGGGAAATCAGCGCCACACCCCGACCAACCCCAACGGGGTTGCGTATTTGGAAATGCCTTTACTTGCCGCCCTGTCAACGCAACCCCGTTGGGGTTGATGCGATGATTGGCAATTGCCCAGGGTAGCGGCTCCGCCGCAACCCCGGGCTGGTATACGTAGCCTCTTCGAGGCAGAAAACCGGCCCATTCGCTCTAATTCGGGGGTCACTAAGAAGAAAGTTGATATTAGAGAGGGGAAAGGGGACAGCGAACAGGAGTCAGCAGTCAGTAATCAGTAGTCAGCGATTCCGCCGTGGCGAGCCTAACAGTCTAACAGCCTGTCGCCTGTCTGGCCTCGCTGCCTAGCTCACTTGCTGTCTTGCTTACTCGCTATCGTATTCCCTCGCTCGCGCTTCGGGCTGGTAATGTTCCCTTGCTCGCCCGCCAAGGCGAGGTAAACTGCTTCGGGCTGGTAATGCGTATTATCCTCCCCCCATCTCCTTGTCTCCCCCTCTCCATCCTGTACGAGGATGTTACGTCGCCCCTTTCGGGGCTTAACCCTCGCTAGCCCGCCACGGCGGGTAAACTGCGTCGGGCTGGTGTCCCTTGCTCGCCCGCCCAGGCGAGGTAAACTGCTGCGGGCTGGTGGGGGTTCCTTACCCGATCTCTCCGTCGCTCCGTCCCGCCGTCCCTCAGTCTGACCCTCTCACCGTGCCCCGCCGTTTCCGTCACGGACGGATCGCCGGGATGCTTGAACGTCGTGGACTTGTATGCAAGCTTGGAGTATATAAACACGCATGAGCAAGCGAGACAAAAAGCAACCGGCCTCGGTCGAGGCGGCCGACGGGTTGGAGCCGGACGTGCCGGAAGGCCAGGCACTGGACGAGGAAGAGTCGGACGTGTCGGCGGGCGACGATGAATTGACGCCGAACGGGCCGGAACTGACCCTTGTCGACGAAACGGCCGAGGACGCGTCGGCGGACGACGATCTTGCGGCCGTGGAGGATGATGCGATCCAATCAACGGGCGTCGATAGCACGGCGGACAACGACGGTACCCCGGACGCGGGGGACGATGAAACTCCCTCGGCCGACGTCGAGAACACACCGTCTGTCGAGGGTACCCTTGCGGACGGCGAATCCATCCATACCGAACAGGTGGTCGAAGCCCTGCTGTTTGCGTCGGACAACCCGCTGACCCTGCCGAAAATCGTCTCTATTCTGGGGGTCGGGTCGGCCCGCGAGGTGCGCAAGCTGATCGCGGCCTTAAACGAGCGATACGAGCAGCAGGGGACGGCGTTTCGGATCGTGGGCATCGCCGGGGGGTACCAGATGATGACCTTGCCGGTCTTCAACACCTGGATTCGACGGCTGAAACAGAGCCGGCAGGAATCGCGGTTGTCCCCGGCGGCGATGGAAACCTTGGCGGTGGTGGCCTACAAGCAGCCGGTGGTCCGGGCGGAAATCGAGGCCATTCGGGGGGTATCGGCCGGTGAAATGCTGAACCGTCTGCGCGAACTGGGTCTGGTCAAGATCGTCGGTCGGGCCGAGGATGTCGGGCGACCCATGCTCTATGGCACGACCAAGCGATTCCTCGAGGTCTTCGGGCTATCCGGGCTGGAAGACCTGCCCGAGGTGGAAGAGTTCGGCCCGCCGCCGGCTTGATCTACCGCTGGTTAGGGGTTCTTTCATAACGATCATGGACAAGGTCAGCGGGCGCGGAACATGCGGGTGTTGGTGCCGCCGGGGCCGACGCGAATCTGGACTTTGCGGAGGCAGCGCGGGCAGCGGCCGATGTAGGCCGTCGCTTCCTGGTTCCGGTATACGCGGGCATACACGTCGCAACATTCGAACTGTACCCCGATCCAAGGCCGCTGGGCGGTCGAGCCTTGCTCGTCGTCGGGGGAGGCGTCTTTCAGGCCTCCGAGATCCAGAATATAGGCCGGCTCATCGGACATGCTGTATTTATCGGCCAACGAACGCGGCCGCCTGAATGATCGTAAACGACAGCGGTTCTTCGACGCATATTATTGTCCCAACGAGGATATGATTATCCAGGCGGATCCGGGCGTACCGGAGAGGGACTTGCCAAAGATGCCGTGGCCGAACAACTTACCAGGACACTCCATCCGCGGCCTGAACCAGCCGACCGGACAGCCGGCCAAAACGCCGCCGCTGGCGGCACATTCCATGGATCTGTCCCGGACTTTACCCCTTGCCTACGCGGTCACACACCCTGCTCCCTCCGGAATGCGTGACTGGCATGTCCGCGAAGGGGTCTCTATAATCGCCTCCTGAAACAAGGGCGCTGGAGTCGGCCGGTGTACCGGTCGGCGGTACGGCCCGAAACCGCTTTTCATCATAATGGGAGACAAACCTTGTCCGTCGAACCAGATCAACCGCTGCCGCCGTGCAAGGTGCTGATCGTGGACGATAACCCGCAGAACCTGGAGCTGCTGGTGGCCTACATGGAAGGGATGCCGAACATCACCATCCTGACCGCCACCAACGGGCTGGAGGCTTTGCAGGTGGTCGGCGAGGAGGAGCCGGACCTTCTTCTGCTGGATGTCATGATGCCCAAAATGTCCGGGTTCGAGGTCTGCCGACAGCTCAAGAGCGACCCGACCACCCGGGACATTCAGGTCATCATGGTTACCGCCCTCGACGAGATCAGCGACCATGAGCGGGCCCAGGAATGCGGCACGGACGAATTTCTCACCAAGCCGGTCAACCGCGTCGAACTGCTCACGCGGGTTCGGAGCCTGCTGCGTCTACGGCTGCTCAAACGACAAATGCAACAACAGTCCGGAGGCCGCGATGAGCAAGGGCTATGACTTGCTTCGGAGGAACCATGAACATTCGGGGTAGTGTGGCGGCCACCCGCCTTGCGGTCGCGACTCTAGTGATGGGGTTCGCCGCCGGTGGGCTTCGCGGCGAAAGCGGCCCTCTCCGTGAATCCCATCGGATCGTGGACCGGCCCGACGAGCGCGTTTCCGTGCTGAGCAACGGGTTGACGGTCATCCTGAAAACCCATCGCACCGCCCCCGTGGTCTGCGTGCAGATGTACTGTCGCACCGGTAGCGTTTATGAACAGGAATATCTTGGCGGCGGAATCAGCCACCTATTCGAGCACTTGCTGCACGGGTCGGCGACCTCCACGCGGAGCGAGGCCGATTCGCGCAAAATCCTCGACGCCATCGGTGGAAACACCAATGCCTACACCTCGATGGACGCGACCTGCTACTACATCAACACCGGGCGCGAACACCTTGGACAGGCCGTCGACCTCCTGGCGGATTGGATCACCGATCCCACGTTTCCGCAGGACGCCTTCGATCGTGAATGGGGGGTCGTACAACGCGAGCTGGAGCGTGACTCGGACGACGCGGACCGGCAGATGTTCTACCTGATGCTGGGAGCCATGTACCGCGAACACCCGGCCCGCTACCCGATCATCGGGCATCAGCCGATCGTGCAATCGCTGACCAAGGATGATATCGTCGGCTACTACCGCCGCATGTACGTTCCGGACAACATCGTGGTCTGCGTCGTGGGGGACATTGATTTAGCCGAGACGCTGGCCGTGGTCTGTCAGGAGTTCGCCGGCTTTACCCGCCGGCGCATGCCGACCATCACCCTGCCCGTCGAGCCGGAAATGGTTACGCCCCGGCGCGCCGAAAAGCGGATGAAGGTCAACGCGGCCCTGCTGCAACTATGCTGGCCGACGATCGCGGTCACTCATCCGGACTTGTACGCCCTCGATCTGCTGAGCTACGTACTCACCGAAGGAGAGAGTTCGCGACTGACTCGGACGATCCGGGACACGGGGTTGACCTACACGATCGGCAGCATGAGCTGGACCCCCGCCTGGACACCGGGAGTGTTCAGCATCTCCGCCCGGCTGGATCCGGCCAAGATTGAGACGGCCGTCGCCGCGATCAACGAGCAGATCAAGGAGTTGCAGCACACGAATATCACCCCGGATGAACTGGAGAAGGCCAAGAAACAGAAGGCCGCCGAGCATATATTCGAGTCGCAGACGGCCGAGAGTATCGCCTCGATGATGGGCCGCGATTATCTGTCCACCGGCGACGCCCACTTCAGCCAGGCCTACGTGGCGAACATTCAAAAGGTGACGGCCGAGGATTTGCGTCAGATGGCCATCCGCTATCTGGTTCCGCAACGGATGGCCACGCTGACCATCCTGCCGGAGGATTGTCCGTCGTCCGCACCCGAGGGGTTGGCCGCAACCGAAGCCCAGGCCGTGCGAAAAATCGTGCTGGACAACGGCCTGCGCTGCCTGATCCGGCCCGATGCGACCTCGCCGCTGGTGGCGATCCAGATGTTCTCGTTCGGCGGGGTGCTCTGCGAGGATGAAACCACCAACGGGCTGAGCAATCTGGCCGGCCTGCTGGCTCCGCGCGGTACGCCCACCCGTACCGCTCAGGACATCGCCGATTTCTTCGACTCGCGCGGCGGATATCTGACGGGGGCGAGCGGGAACAACACCGTATTTTTCCGGGCCGAGGTGCTGAAGGAGGATTTCGCCCAGGCTTTGGAAGTCTTCGCGGACGTGGTCGGCCATCCGACTTTTCCGGACGAGGAGTTGCAACAGTATCGCCCCCGCGTGCTCGATGCGATTCGGCAAATCAATGAGCAGTGGCGTAGCGAATTGTTCGCCTATTTTGACCGGTGTTTTTACGGCGAAAGTCCTTACCGATTCCACATACTCGGTTCGGAGGCGGTGGTTGAAGCGGTCACTCGTGATCAACTTGAGCAGTTTTACCATCGGCGGGTAAACGGACCGCAGTCGGTCCTGGCGATTTTCGGCGACGTGCAACCGGCGGAGGCCGAGGCCCTCGCGCGAAAATGGTTCGCCGACCTGCCGAGCAAGGCCGTCCCCGTGCCGACGGCCGTCGCGGACCAGCCGTGGGCGGCGCCACGGTTGTTCGTGAAGGCCAAGTCGCCCGAGCGCCGGGCGGCGGGTATCCAGATCGGTTTTGCGGGCATGACCATCGACAACGCCGCCGACCGGGTGGTCATGGACGTGCTGGATACGATCATCAGCGGCTACCGGCTGCCCACCGGCTGGCTGCATGAAGCGCTGCGAGGCGGTGATCGCAGCTATGTTTACGAGGTACATGCGATCAATCGGCCGGGGGTTTTACCGGGTTATTTCGGAATTTATGCGGCCTGTCAACCGGAGCAAATCAACGCGGTCTACCACATCATCACCGAGCAGCTCGACAAGGCCAGGGCCGGGCAGTTCACGGACGAGGAACTTGAGCGGGCCAAGACGATCATCGTGACCACCGAGTTGATGGAAAAGCAGACGAACAGCAACCGGGCCATGCAGGCGGCGTTGGACGAGCTTTACGGCCTGGGCCATGATTATCAGGATCGGATGGCCGAGCGCGTGCGGGCGGTCACGCTGGAACAGATCAAACGGATCGCCAACCGCTACTTGACCGTCCCGGTGGTGGCCGTCGTCACCCCGGAACCGGAAAAGATCGATATCGGCGTCCAGCCGACGGCGACGGAAAGAGATTGAACCATGAGCGCCGAGAAGAATTATCTGAATCTAACGTTGCGCGAATTCCTGAACGACGCGGCCGGTAAATCACCGACCCCGGGCGGCGGCAGCGTGGCCGCCCTGACCGGGGCGCTGGGAGTGTCGATGGCCCGGATGGTGCTGGCCTACACCGTGGGCAAACGGCATTTCGCCGAGCACGACGCTGAATTGCGCCAGGCGGCCGACGAGTTTGACCGTGCGGCTCGGATGTTCGAGCAACTGATGGCCGAGGATATGGCGGCCTACGAGCGCTTCGCCGCCGCCCGGAAGGCCGAGGACGAGGAAGAGCAGCAACACGCTCTGGCGACGGCGGCGGCGGTGCCGTTGGAGATGGCGGCCTTGGCTGACGTTTTTTCCACCCGGATGAATAAGATCAAGGCTATCGTCAATCCGAACCTTTACAGCGATCTGCGGGTGGCGGCCATCCTGGCGGCGGCGGCGGCCGATGCCGCGGCCGTCAATGTGCGGATCAATCTGAATGCCATGCAGGAAAGAACCCAAGCCAAGCAATTGAGCAAACAACTCGACGAACTTCTCCGTCGAGTACAAACCAACCGCGAGCAGATCATGGCCTATGAACCGAGCCGTTGAAGACAACTATTTTCTCTGCCGGTAAAGCGAGAGGTCGACGACGTTCAGCATGGCCTGGGTGTTGAGGTCGCCGCCGAGAAAAGCGTTGAGGGCACGCACGGCCGGGGCGGGGTCTTTGAGCATCTCGTTGTAGTTGACTTCCAGGATGTGGAAATTGGGATGTTCATCCAAGTAAGCCCGGACCTTCCGAAGCTGGGCCTCGAAGACCTCGATGAGGCGATCTTCCGGCAGGCTGTCGGTAGCCTTGCTGTGCCGCTCGAGCATTACGTTCTGGGAGGCGACCACCTCGCGGATGTTGCGTTTCATGAAGACGATGCGGTATTCGCGATCGGCGGGCAGGTCAAGCAGCAACAGGTGGACCATCTTGACCACCTTGCCGACCGCCTGGGGCAGCCAGGAAGAATCCTGTTTGGTCTTTTTGACCGGCTCGAATTCGTAATAGCCCTTGGGGTTGTCCTCGTCGGCCTTGCGCAGGTTATCGGTCAGGGCGGGAATTCCCCCCTCGTCGAGCATCCGCATCATCATCGAGGTGCCCGTCCGCGGAAGCCCGGATACGATCGTAATATAATCTCTGCTCATGATCCTCACTCGATCGGCCGACCGGGGCCTGCCCGGCCTTGCCTACGTCCAAACGATGCGGGGCAAAGGATATCAGAATCAGGCGGGCATGAAAAGGCGGTTGGGCAGGATGGCGGGAGGGAAGATAGCCCTGGATGGAGCCATTTTCGACCTTTCTGGACATCCCGGTCGAGCGGGCCGATAATTCAGTTTCCTTGATGGCAGATTCTTGCGTTTCTCTCCGGACGCAACGTAACCCGACAGGCGGGAAAGCTCGATACACTAAGAGCCGTTTTACAGGAAAAGGTAATGAAGCAGGTTTTGCAGAATCTTCGCAGCGGGGTCACCGAGGTGGCCGAGGTGCCCGGCCTGATGGTCGGACCGGGACAAGTGCTGATTCAGTCCCGATGCAGCCTAATCTCAGCGGGTACTGAACGGATGCTGGTTGAGTTCGGCAAAGCTGGGTTTATCGGCAAGGCCCGCAGCCAGCCGGACAAGGTCAAGCAGGTGCTCGACAAGATCAAGACCGACGGCCTTTTGCCGACTTTGGAAACGGTTTTCAAACGGCTGGATGAACCTTTACCGCTCGGCTACTGCAACGCCGGCGTGGTGCTGGAAGTCGGCGTGGGCGTCACCGAATTCGCTCCGGGCGATCGGGTCATCAGCAACGGTTCACACGCTGAGACGGTCTGCATACCGAAAAACCTTTGTGCGAAAATTCCCGAGGGGGTCAGCGACGAGCAGGCGGCCTTTACCGTGTTGTCCAGCATCGGCCTGCAGGGTATCCGCTTGCTGCAACCGGAATTAGGCGAACGTTTCGTGGTCTATGGATTGGGTCTGATCGGGCTGGTGGCCGTCCAGTTGTTGCGGGCCAATGGCTGCGAGGTGCTGGGGATCGACGTCAACCCCGAACGGCTTCGTCAGGCGGAAAAATATGGAGTGAAAACTTGCCTGGCCAGTGGAGAAGGTGATCCGGTGACAGCGGTAGCGTCCTGGACGCTCGGCCGGGGCGTTGACGGGGTGTTGATTACGGCCTCGGCCAAGACCGACGAGATCATCCATCAATCCGCCCAGATGTGCCGCAAGCGCGGACGCATCGTTCTGGTCGGCGTAATCGGCTTGAACGTACAGCGGGCGGATTTCTACGAGAAAGAACTAACTTTCCAGGTATCCTGTTCCTACGGCCCGGGGCGTTACGACGCAAAGTATGAACAAGGCGGCCAGGATTATCCCTTTGGCTTTGTTCGCTGGACAGAGCAGCGGAATTTCGAGGCGATCCTGCTGGCCCTGCAAACCAGGCGGCTGGTCGTGGATGAACTGATTACCCATCGGCTACCGCTTTCGGAAGCGCCTCGGGCATACGAGCTAATCAGCAATCATTCCGATACGCTGGGAGTGATCCTGGAATATCCGCATACTGTGGATCGCGCCCGAAAAGTGTCGTTTCCGACCGCTTCCTTTTCCGGCGCGAAACGAGCGGTCGTGGGGGTGATCGGGGCGGGCAATTTTTCGAAGATGTTCCTGATTCCTTGCCTGGCGAAAACCAATGCCAGGATCAAATATGTGGCCGATCTGAACGCGATGGCCGCCCAGCACCTGGCCCGTAAGCACGGGGCGGAGCATGCGGTTACCGACTACCGGATGATTCTGGACGATCCGGAGGTCAACGCCGTGCTGATTGCCGTTGGGCACCATCTGCACGCCCGCTTCGTCAACGAAGTGCTGGCCGCCGACAAACACGTGTTCGTCGAAAAACCGCTGGCCATGAATGTAGCTGAGCTGGGCCAGATTCTGACCACTGCGGCTAAAACATCGGGCCGTTTCATCACCGTCGGATTCAATCGTCGTTTCAGCCCGCATACGATCAAAATGGCTCAATTGCTGGCCGGTCGAAGCGAACCGTTGAGTATGACCTTTACCGCCAATGTAGGCATCATTCCACCTGATCACTGGGTCCACGATCCGGCTCACGGCGGCGGGCGTATCATCGGAGAGGCCTGCCATTTCATCGACGTGATGACCTATCTGACCCACAGTCCGATTATAACCGTCGCAGCAGCGATGATGAGCGGGCCGGTGGCGATCCATGAGGACAAGATGTCCATTGTGCTGGGTTTTGAGGACGGCTCGGTGGGCACGGTCAATTATTTTGGCAACGGTTCAAAAAGCTACCCTAAAGAGTTGATGGAGGTATTCAGCGAGGGTCGGGTGCTTCGTCTGGAAAATTTCCGTAAAACGATCGGCTACGGGTTTAAAGGGTTCCGGCGATTCAAGACCATGAGCCTGGATAAAGGCCACGACGCTGAATTTGCCGCCCTGGTTGAGCGAGTCGCTGGAGGCGGATCGGCCTTGATTCCCTTGAATGAACTGGTCAATGTCACCCTGGCCAGTTTTGCCGCGGTTACGGCGGCCAAGGAAAATCGTACGATCGTTATCAAGGAAGAATACGCCGATTTATTCGGCGATTTATAATCAGCGACGCTATGAATCGATTCCAAAAGGCATGGTATATCCTCCGCTATCTCGGGCCGCGCATCGTCGGGATGCGCACGGGAGTGTATTTGAACAAGGCTCTGGGCATCCCCCGAAAAACCTTCGCCCCCCGTCCCTGGGAAAATATCGCCCTGAACGACATCACTCGGCCCAACACGCCGGTCATGGCCGAAAGTTACGCCCGCTACAAAAAAGAACATCCGCCAGTTTTCCTGTTTCCGCTCGGAGCACCGCCACCGGTCCCGAAATACATTCGCCAGACCCCAGCGGAACGTCAACCCGGATTGGCCATGCGTTTACGCCTGCTGGCCGCCGATCGTTGCGTCTATTTTTTCCGCCTGACACCCGAGGAACGGATCGACTGGTATGCCAATCCGATCGACGACAAGCGCAGTGACCCGAAAAAATGCTGGACGGAAGTTCCGTTTTTCAGTCCGGAACAAGGGGATATACGCACGATGTGGGAACCGGCGCGAGCCGCCTGGGCGATCGACCTGGCTCGGGCTCGCGGACACGGCTTCGACGCCGGCGGCGAGCTGTTCTGGCGCTGGGTAGACTCCTGGATGCAGGCGTGCCCGCCTTTCATGGGCGTGCATTGGGTTTGCGGGCAGGAGGCGGCCGCGCGGATGATGGCCATCACGTTGGGGTTCTGGAGCTTGGCGGATGAACCGGCCACAACTCCTGATCGCTGGGTCCAATTCGCCCGTTTAGCCTGGGCCACGGGTTACCGGATCGCCCACCATATCGATTACGCTGTCTCACAGAAGAACAACCACGCCATCTCCGAGGCGGTCGGCTTGCTGTTGATCAGCCAGTTGTTTCCCGAATTCCGCGAATCGTTACGCTGGCGAGCACTGGGCCGGCGCGTATTAGCCCGTGAAATCCGCCGACAGGTCTACCCCGACGGCAGCTATGTACAACATTCGATGAACTATCACCGGGTCATGCTCCAAGGCGCAATCCTGGGTCTGCGTCTGGGAGAATTGGCCGGCGAACCGTTCGACCGCGATATCTACGACCACCTGCAGAGAGCCGGTGAATTTCTCTTCCAGATGATGGAGCCGAGCACCGGCCGACTGCCGCAATATGGAAACAACGACGGGGCCTGGATGCTGCCGCTGGACGAATGCGATTTCAACGACTATCGCCCGGTGATCCAGGCAACCCACTATCTCTGCACCCGCAAGAAGCTCCTGCCTCCGGGCGTCTGGGATGAAGACCTGCTCTGGCTGTTCGGCCCCGAAGCCTTGCAGGCTGAAACGGCCGAGTCGCGCCAGCCCGTGTCCACGGCTTTCGAGGCCGGGGGTTATTACACGCTTCGCGGGGATAACACCTGGGCAATGATCCGCTGCCACACGTACCGCGACCGACCCGGCCATTGCGACCCGCTGCACCTCGATCTCTGGTGGCGCGGGCAGAACATCTTCCATGACTGCGGAACCTATCAATATTACGTACCCGGCCGTCCTGATGTGGAATACTATTTCAAGTCCATCGCCGCCCATAACTGTATCGAAATCGATGGACAAAATCCGCTGGAGCTGGTCTCTCGATTTTTATGGCTACCCTGGCCGCGGGTGAAGAAGACTGCCTTTGCGACGGAGAGTCATTCAATAAAGTTTTTTAGCTGCGAACATTACGATTACGATCGTCGGCCATGGAACGTAAAACATATGCGCAATGTGTGGCTGCTGGCCAAGGACAAGTGGCTTATCGATGATCGCCTGTCCGGTGAAGGCGAACACGAACTTGTCTTGCGTTGGCATCTCGCGGATGTACCCTATGAAGTAAATTCCGCCGACGCCTCTTTGCGTCTGCACACTCCCGTCGGTGATGTATGCGTCAAGCTGATCTGTCGGACCGGCATCATTCAACGGTTTGAAGTCATTCGCGGCCGGGACGAGCCGGGGCGGGTCCAGGGCTTCACCGCTCCCTATTATGCCGAAAGACTGCCCATCCCCGTGCTGGAGGTGGGCCTGAAGGCTTCCCTACCGCAAACCCTGATGACCGTCGTAACCCCGGAGGAACCGGCGGAAGCGAAAGACGACGATGATTCCGGATCTGGCTGGTATATCAACTGGCGAGATCAGTTATTGATTGGTTTTGGCGAATCGTCAAAACAAACCGGATGAGACGTGGATCGATATCTACTGATGTTACGCAACTCTGTACAATCCGTGAGCGATCCAAGATTGCGAACCGCATGGATCATGGTTTTCCTGGCGGCCTTGATGCTCTATATCGCCACCGCCAACCGCGGCGTGCAGTGGCAGGATTCCGGCTGGCAGCAGTGGCGGATCGTCTCGGGACAATGGGAGCATCCCTACGGTCTGGCCCTCGTGCATCCCCTGCAATATTGGCTTGGCCGGGTGGCGATTCGACTGAGTTTTTTGGAACCGGCTTTCGCGATAACGCTCATCAGCAGTCTGGCTGGGGCCATAGCCATCGCTAATCTCGTCGGCACTCTTTTAATACTCACCCGGCGGCTGGTCCTCGCGCTGATCGCTGGGGCTAGCTTGATGCTGGCCCATACCTTCTGGCAACACGCCACCCACACGGAATCCTACGCCATCGTCGCCGCCTTGCTGTCGGCCGAGTGGTTCTGCCTAGCCGGGTATGCAACGACTTCCAGGGGTCGCTATCTCCTGGGGCTGGCTTTCTTCAACGGCTTGGGATTGGCCAACCACTTGCTGGCCGGCCTAGTGACCCCTGTCGATGTGTTCGTCATCGTCCGGGCAATCCGCCAAAAGCATCTTTCCGTTCGGGGAGGCTTAACGACCGGCGGACTCTGGTTGATCGGTTCGGCTCCCTATTCCCTGCTAATGCTTTATACGCTGGTTCAAACCCGGGATTTAAGCGGCACTATTCATTCCGCCCTGTTCGGCAACTACGCCAAGCAAGTGCTTAACACCGTCATCGACATCCGCAAGCTGGCGATGGCCGTCGGTTTTGTGCTTTACAATTTCCCCGGCCTGACTATTCCGTTGGCCGCTTACGCTCTGGTGGCCCGCCTGGCCGTACCCCGGATCTTTACCCGTGCGATAAAAATCCAACTTCTGATCTACCTGATTTTTGTGATCCGCTACAGCATCAGCGACCAGTACACGTTCTTTTTTCCGGTCTACATGCTGCTGGTCTTGCTGGCCGGCCTGGGGCTGGATCGGCTGATGACCTTATGGCCCCCTACCCGCCGCCGGGCTTTGCTTGCTCTGGCCGGGCTTACCGCCTTGTGGACGCCTCTGGTCTATTTGGCCACGAGCCATCTTCTCGAAACCCGCGGGGCCTTGAAATCCATCGTCGGCAATAAGCCTTATCGCAACGGGTACCGGGCATTTTTCATTCCCTGGGGCGTCGGCGAAACCTACGCCGTCGACCTCAATCGCCAGGTCGAACGACTTGCCGGTGAAGATGGCCTGGTCCTCGTCTCCGACAACATGATTCGTTTTGGCCTGTTCTATGGCCAAGCCGTGGGTTGTTTCGGTAAAGGGGTTGAAATCACACTGATTCAGGATACGAACGATCAAACTCGGATTGACGAACTCAAAAAACGGATACGGAGCTATCTCCAATCCTTCCACCCGGTGGTGCTCGTACCTTCAGACCGTGATGATCCAAGGGTACCCTGGTTTCCGGCCCAGTGGAGGCGCCGAGGGGATGTTTACCTCTTGACTGGTTGGGTTCCTTCAAGGAAATCTTCTTGAGCAGCATGCAACCTGCGTCCTCAGTAACATATTCATTTGATGGCTCGTTTTTCAGAGGTTATGATAGTCCTCCAAACGAAGTCGTTTTTCCCGAAAAACTATCACAGAGTCCTTTATGAATAATATAGCAAACCAGAGAGACGAATGGCTAACCGATCCAGCAATACCACCCTGTCCGGTTTGCCAGTCGAAAGATCCTGTAATGTTGTATGGCCGACAAACGTATCCCGTGGTCGATCATGAGGTGCCTTCGTTGATCTTCCGTTGTCGGGCATGTGATTTCAATTTTCGGCGTTTCGGCCGACCATTGGCCGAGGCGCTGAGTCATTTCCAAGTGGCCCCCTACAGCTCCGACGAGATTGAGCGACAATGGCTCAAGCGGCGCGTGGGATTCTACGACTATCTTCTCGACCTGCTTACGGACCCCGCCGAGGGAAAATCGTTATTGGATGTCGGCTGCGCATTCGGACATTTCCTTGATCGGGCAGTCCTCCGCGGCTATCGGCCTTTTGGCACGGAGGTTTCCGAGGACATGGCTCATTTACTTCGTCGCCGACGCGATTATCCGATTAGTTCACGACCATTGAACGATTTGCGCCTCCCCGAAACACAATTTGATGTGATCACCTTCGTGGATAGCTTTTATTATTTTGAGGATCCGTTGGACACGCTCCTCCAATGTCACCGTCTGCTTAAGCCCCGGGGACATCTGCTTATGCGGGTAACCAATCGCAACCCGATGGCCCGTCTTCACCGGATGGTTTTGGCGATGCAATATAAAAGTACGACAGCCCCAGAAATGCCCTTCTGGACCACCGATGATGCGATCAGTTGCCACAGCCAAAAAAGCTTGCGAACGTTAATGAATCGTGCCGGTTATCGCATCATGAAAATATCCTGCTTGGAGCGGGGTAAAAGAATCGAATCGATGGGCCTTTGGGGCTTCTATATATTCACAAGCCTACTTGCTATGCTAACCTTTCAGGGGGTGTCTTGGACACCAGGCTTAATCTGTCTGGCAAGAAGAGACTGAACCCACAGTCCCATGGTATCCTAGCTCCGCAGGCTCGCGGAGGTCCGCCAGGAAAAGCCGGATACCGCCGGTATGATGGCGGCTCTCGCCCAGCAGCCTAAACCCGCGTTTGCGATAAAACGCTGTCGCTTGGTCGTTATCCTCGCTGGTCCACACCCGAACCCGATTACATCCCATTTCACGAAAACGCGCAAAGGCGGTCTCGACCAGCTGGGTACCAATTTTACGCCCCTGAGATTCGGGCGATACTCCGATGGATACGAGTTCCGCCTCGGGCAGATCAAATACGGCCAGTTCTCCAGATGTGAAGGCCTGGGGCCGACGAATCGCCAGCCATACGCAACGCAATACAGACGGGCGAAGTAACTTGCCGATGGCCGACATCAATAGCGCGAAAAACCGATGTCTTAAAACATGGCGATACATCTTCGTGGTGTTACACGCACAGCAAATAAAACCCAGCGGTACATGCCCGTCATCCTCGTAAACAAGCACGAAACTATAGGGCGTATCGGCCAGCCCAAGATACAACTGCTTGCAGAAACGCGGGCCCAGCCAAGCGGTCAACCCCGTCCGAATACTGTGGCAATGCAATTGAGCGACCCCTTGGGCATGTTCACGGCGCATGGTAACAATCGGCATACTGCTTACCTTATCCGGCTGGTCGTCCTCAGTTCTTCACCGCACATATCTTTTTCCTCGGCAGGACCTCCTCTTCGATCATGGTGATATATTTCTCCGCGATTTTTCGGCGATCAAAATGTTGGCGAACATAATCGTAACCGTTCAGGCCCATCTGTTGGCGCAAAGCGGGATTCGCCTGAAGTTTTTTCAGCATCTCCGCCAGCATGGTGGAATTCTCCGGCTCAACAAACATCCCACAACCGGCATCCTCGACCAGTTTTCGGGCCACGCCATCGATGGCTACAACCGACGGCCGAGCCGATGCCATGTAGTCGAAAACCTTGTTGGGATAGACCGTCTTGAACGTGTCCACCTTCTTGAGTACGGCACAACAGACATCGGCTGCCGCACAAATGTCCACCACCTGCTTCTTTGGTACCATCCCCGTAAAAATAACGTTATTCAAACCCCATTCGCGGACTTTCTCCTCCAACATCTGGCGCTGCATGCCGTCACCGACCACCAGAAAGCGGGCACTGTCATCTGTAAAGTGGCGGGCTGCCTCCACAAATTGAATCACGTGGTTGGCTACGCCAAGCCCGCCGGTGTATATCGCCACGAACCGGTCCCCAATATGATATTTATCCCGGACCCAGTTGTCGCGCGAACCTGGCTGAAAGATATCCAAGTCGGCGGCATTGGGCAACATGGATAACCGATCCTTACGAATATTCTTCCGTTCCAGCATCACGTCGTAAAAGGCAGGCGTAAGCACGTTAATCCAAGTGCTTTCCCGGTAACACAGTCGCTCCAGGGCGTAAGCCCACATAATCATGATGGGACTGGTCAGCACACCGGTATCGATAGCGGATTCAGGCCAAAGATCACGAATCTCAAAAATCAAAGGAAGACCGGGAAAACGCCTCCGTAATACCCATCCAGTCAGGCCCACGGTCAACGGCGGAGACGTGCAGATCATCACGTCCGGCCGATGGATGCGCAGACTTGCCACTAGCGTGGATAGCGCGAATGAAATGTAGCCCCATAGCCTTCCCAGATAGCTCTTGTTGTACGCTTCGCTAACGTAACAACGATAAACGGTAACGCCGGGGCCTTCCTCCTCCTTAACCACGATATGGCCTTTGTACTTATCCAGCTTCTGACTGGTAGCATAATGAACGGTCCCGGCAAGTACCGTAACCCGATGCCCTCTTTCCGAGAAAAAACGGGTCATCTGGTTCCACCTACTGCCGCCGGCAGCTTGATCCGATCCCCCTTCCAGAAAATATTGATGAACTAACAATATATGCATGTATTCCTAGACCTTATAAGAGACACAAAGGTTAACCACTACCTTATCGTACAAGTTGGGAACAAAAAACAAAACATTCCTTCCAACGGCAGGCAATAATAGTAAAGTAGGTCATTTCCTGCGCTTGCCTTCGTATCAAATGATCCACGAAAAGGGTTCGGTACACGTTTTTATATCAATTATTAATGGATAATTTTTCTTAGAAGGCTCGCCAGGGGTCTTGATACCGTATACGTCCGAGAACGCAAGCAAACAAGGCTGTTTGCCGATACTTTCAATGAAATTATGTTAGTCGAGAATACCACTATTATCAACGCCATGACCGTCGACCTGGAGGACTGGGCCCAGGCGGTGCTGGATCCGCGTCTGCCGGTCACCGGGCGGGTGGTGGATAACGTCTATCGCCTGCTGGATTTCCTCGACGCCCATCAGGTGCGGGCCACCTTCTTCGCTCTGGGCAGGGTTTGCGAGCAGTTCCCGAAACTCCTACCCGCGGTGGCGGCCGCCGGCCACGAGATCGGCTCGCATGGTTACGGCCACGAACTGATCTACAACCTGACACCAACGCAATTTGAAGAGGATATTCGTCGATCGACGGCCCTGATCGAAAGCCAAACTGGGTGCCGGCCCGTCGGCTACCGGGCCCCCGCTTTCTCCATCACCAACCGATCGCGCTGGGCCGGTCCCATTCTCGCCCGCAACGGCTTCCTCTACAGCTCCAGCATCTTCCCCCTTCGCAAGCGACGTTACGGCATTTCCGACGCTCCGCGTTTTCCCCATCGCTGGGTTAACTGCGACTTGTGGGAGTTTCCGCTCACGACGATCCGGCTGGCCGGCCGCAATTTCCCGCTGTGCGGTGGCGGATACACGCGCCTGCTTCCCGCAGCGCTTATAGCCGCCGGCATTCGTAAACTCAATCGCCAGGGCCGGCCGGCGATCCTCTATCTGCACCCTTACGAATTGGCCCCCGGCGAAGTAAACTGGTTCCGACAGCAAGGCTTTACGATATCCGCCAAACGCCACCTTATGCAGTCGCTCTGGCGTTCGCGCGTCCCGGCGCGGCTGGCCCGCCTTTTCGCTGAGTTCCGTTTCGCGCCCGCGGGCGAAGTGTTACCTCTGCTGCCGCTGGTCAAAGATTCATCGCCAGATCCGGAACTCGCTTCCGACCTCTGTCCGATGCATGCTTGAAAAATCATACGTCGATCCTTAATCTGCCAATCTCCGAGAAGTCATGCAATCGTTAAAGGATGAGCCAAGTCATGAACATCGTCGTTCTTGCGCCTCGGGAGTCCCTTTTTCTGCCCGCCTTTTTTCCTCCTTTTCTGAAAAAACGAGGCCGTGACGTCCGGGCGATATTCATGACCCCTCTGCATTATGGTAAGGAAACCACTCTGGATTCGGTTTGGCGATTCCAGACGGCGTTCGGTTGGTGGAACCTTGGCAGAATCGTTTGGCGAATAATCACCGCCAAAATTCTGGATCGGCTCGGGATTGGCCCTGCACATGGCCGATATTATTCAATCCCCTCCATCGCCAAGGCTCATGGTATTCCCTGCCAAACCATCGCCGACGTCAACACGGAAGAATTTTTACAGCGTTTACATGACCTTCAGACTGATTTGATTGTGTCGATTTACTGCACACAATTGTTCGGCTCGAAACTGATCGAACTGCCTCGGAAAGGATGTTTGAACATTCACGGGGCTCCGCTGCCCCGCTATCGCGGAATCGCCCCCGCTTTCTGGATGATGACGCATGGTGAACCGAAAGCCGCCGAAACCGTTTTTCTGGTAAACCAGTTTATTGACGCCGGGGATATCGTCGAGATCGAACATTTCGATATTCATCCATACGAGTCGTTATATGCCTTCATTCTGCGAAGCAAGCGAATCGCCGGTGAATGCCTGCTGCGGGCGATTGACAAGTTGGAAAATGGAACCGCTCGACCTGTTCCGCTGAATAAAGAGGAAGGCAGCTATTTCAGCTTCCCGACCCGGGAAGCGTACCACCGCTTCCGCCAGCGGGGACGGCGGCTCTGGTAGCCACTAAGACTCTTGCTACGAGCCGCAAGACAAAGTCCTCAATGCTTGAAAGTCGTGCGTTGACTTACTCCGCGGGGATCCCCAAGACCGCGGCGACCCAGTCGGCCAATGGGAACATCGTACCCGCAACGTCCGCCGTGGTTGCCTTCACATAGCTCAACCCGCCCTGCACGATGTTGTAACGAATATCCGCCGCGCAACTGCTGCCCATGGATATACTGCCGAGCACCAACAAAGCCGAGACTTTGGCCACGCGGATCAGGCCGCTATTCTTTCTCATCTCTGGTCTCTCCACAACCCAAAAACAAGCCCTAGAAAACAATCTGGATACGCACGCCGCCCACGATGGCATCGCGGCCGGCTTTTGTCCCGCCCGGATTGACCACCACCTGTAAGTCGGGGGAAACGATCAACCAGGGAGTGATATAGCATTTATAAAACCATTCATAAACGGTCTCGCGATCGGCATCCGGTTTTTTTTCGTGACGATACTGTTGGGAATAGATGGCCTGGGCCACGCCGAAAGCAAAAATATCTTTGTCCCGTTTCGGCAGCAACCCGGTATAGGACAAACCGGTCGCCCAGTAATCGCTGACCTTGTTGATATCGCCGTGCGCGCAGCCGTACCGCCCGTACCAGCCAAGACCCTGCGCGTCGGCGGCGCCCTCGTTTTCCTTCCAGATCAGTTGATCCGCCCCCAGGTACAGGCCCACGTCATCCCCGCGATACTCCGGCTTACGGTGTCCGTTCATCGTATCCTTGAAAATCTCGCGAAACTCGGGGTTGTACCACCAGCCGACCCGCAAATCCCCCGGCATGGGGCCTTTCGCCGAAGGCCACTTGGGGGTTACGCCCATCTCCCAAACACCGGTATACCAGGCCTCCTCGTGAAACGCGGTGTCGAATTGGGTATGCAGTTTCTGGGCCTGCGTATCGATCGCCGCAGCCTGAAAATAGAACCAGTCCACCGGTTTAATCTTGATAAAAGCGCCCATCCCCGTACCCAGCGGGATTGTCGGGTTATAGATGGACAACTTGTTCAGAAAATCCTTGTCCTCATGGCAGGCGTACGGGCTGACGTCGAACAAGTCCTTGTTCAATTCCAACACGCCGAGGCGCACGTCGACCCGGTCCTCGGCAAACGTCTTCCAGAACCACCATTTGTTGATATAAATAGGTTCATCGTCAAAGGCGTCCGCGTTGACGTTGGCATATTTGGAGGCCCCCACCTTGTCCGGATTGATCCCGTCGGAATAGCCACCCTTGGCCTTGATGTAAAAACCGGAATCGGGCACCAGGCCCATCTTCTCGAAGTCTAGGCGGAGAATCCAATCGTACGAACCGGACAAACGGTGTCCGTGATGCGTTTGCAGACCACCGCGGAAGTTCTGTTGATACTGTTGTTGGTAGTAAAGTTCCCACTGGATGCCGAGTTTTTCCAATTCGGTGCGCAGCCCGCCCCAATCGCCGGTCATTTGTTTACCGGTCCAGGGATCGTATGGCTTGCGCTGGGCTTGGCCGGGCTGGGTGGCCGCCGGGGCGTCGGCCGGTGCGCTTTGGGCGATCACCAGCGGCGTTCCCAAAAACAATGTGCAAACCCACCATGCTCCTCTGCCGTCCCGGAATGCCATGTCGTGTCTCCCGCGGTTAACGTGCTAAGATTATTCCGCTCGGCCATGCCGGACGATCTGCCCGGTCGTAAGAAAAATCACGTCCTCGGCGATGTTAGTCACGTGATCGGCGATGCGCTCCAAATTCTTGGCCACGCTGAGGATATCCAGATGGGTGGCCATCCGTTCCGGGGCCTCGGCGGCCTGATGCACCATTTTGCGAATGAAATCGCCGTAAAAGGCATCGACAATCTCATCCTCCTCGCGCACCTCCCGCGCCGCCTCCACGTCGCTTGTCGCATAAGCCTGAACCACGCGCCGCAGCATCCGCTGGATCACCGGACAGATATTGCGGATATCCTCGTCCGTCTCGGCCACCAACGCGGGATCCAAGTGCATCACCCGCTCGGCGATGTTCACCGCGCAATCGGCGATGCGCTCCAGATCGTTATTGACCTTCAGCACCGTACACAAGAAGCGGATATCCGAACCCATCGGCTGAAACAGGGTGATCAGCCGGATCACCTCCGCCTCGACCTCCACTTCTTCCCGGTCAATGTCCTCGTCGCGATCGATCACCCGCCGGGCCAGGTCGTGTTCCACGCGGGCGAAGGCCTCGAAAGCCTCGGACAATACATCCTCCACCGCGCTGGCCATGCGCAGCGAACGGCGTTTCAGAACATCCAGCATGTGTAGAAACTGTGTGGACATAAGCGTTATCCAAATCGTCCCGTGATATACTCCTGGGTCAATCTATGCTGCGGATTCGTGAAAAGGCGATCGGTCGTCGCCGCCTCGATCATCTCGCCCATATACATGAACGCGGTCAAATTGGAAACCCGGGCGGCTTGCTGCATGTTGTGCGTCACGATCGCGATGGTGTAGCGGCCGCGCAGCTCGGCGATGAGGCTTTCGATGCGATCCGTGGCGATGGGATCCAGAGCGCTGGTCGGCTCGTCCATCAACAGCAACTCCGGCTCGACGGCCAGGGCCCGGGCAATGCACAAGCGCTGCTGCTGCCCGCCGGAGAGGCCGAGCGCGTTTTCATGCAGCCGATCCTTGACCTCCTCCCACAAGGCGGCCTGCCGGCAGCTTCGCTCGACGATCTCGGCCAGTTGATAACGACGACGCACCCCGTGAATCCGCGGCCCGTACGCCACGTTATCGAACACCGTCTTGGGGAAGGGGTTGGGCTTCTGGAACACCATGCCTACTTTCCGTCGCAGAGCGGTCACATCGACCTGCGGTCCGTAAACATCCACGTCGTCCAAGGCCAACAGACCCGTCGTATGACAACCGGGAATCAGATCGTTCATCCGGTTGATGGCCCGCAACAAGGTGCTCTTGCCGCACCCGCTCGGTCCGATGATGGCCGTCACCTGGCCGACGGGAATATCCAGCGTCACCTTCTTGACCGCCTCGTTACGATGATAAAAAACGGAGAACTCCTCGGCGCGAACGTGGGCTTTCCAGGCCGCCGTGGAAGGCGGCGGATCGGTCGGCTTGCGCTGCTGGATGGTAAAATTTCCGGTCATCGCCGTCATTTTCACCCTCGCAATTTCCTGGAGATCCGGGCTCGCAAGACAATCGCCGCCGAATTCAACAGCAGAACCAGTAACACCAGGGTAAACACCATTCCGTACTGAACATGGCGGATTTCGTCAACCGCCTGATGTTCGGTGCATAGGGTATACACGCTCCAGGGCAGGGCATGCGTGGGTTCGGAAAGCCCTTGCCAAATGCCCATCGGTCGGGCCATGCTGACCGCGGCGGTGAAAATGATCGGGGCCGTCTCACCGGCCGCCCGGCCCATGCTGATCACCACGCCGGTCAGCACGCCCGGCAAGGCCGCCGGTAAAATCACCCGGACGATCGTCCGCCATTGACCCGCGCCCAGGCTCAGGGAGGCTTCCTTGTAGGTGTGCGGGACCGCCCGGATCGCCTCCTCGGCCGAGCGGATCACCAGCGGCAGGATCAGCAAAGCCAACGTCAAAGAGCCGGCCAGCACGCTGCGCCCCTCCGACACGTGCAGCGTGTTGATGAAAAAAGCCAGACCGAACAAACCGAAGACAATGCTCGGCACGCCGGCCAGCGTGTTGATGCACGTGCGCACCAGGCTAACCACGCGGTTTCCTTCACCAGCATACTCCACGAGATAGATGGCGGAGATGATCCCCATCGGCACCGCGAACAGGATCGTCCAGAAAGTCAGATAAAACGTGCCCAGTATGTCCGGCCAGATACCGCCGAAGAAATAGTCCGCCGTGGCCGTGTTCGTGAAAAACCGCCAGTAGAAAGTCGACTGCGGCCGTAACATCCGCTCCAGATCGGCCGGCAATGTCGTAAACAACGGTTCGAGCGAGGTGCCCGCGAATTCCTCCACCCGCGGGGCCGATATTTTTTGTCCCATCCGCGTGGGATCGGAATAGTCATAGGTTTCCGCAAAGAGCACCCGCTGAAGCTTGAGCTGAGCGCGATCCCAGCGGGTTTGCCCGTAACGCTCGCGGGGCAGGACCGGCGTCTCGCCCGGAAACGGACCGAGCAACTCGCGCAGACCGGCCTTCACCTCCTCCAGTCCGTCCGTATACTTCCGTCGGGCGGCCAGATCGTCGGCCAGTTCCCGCTCGAACTTTGTTACCAAGTCGTATACCGGACGGCGGGCTTCAACGGCCGCGGCGTATTCCGCGGAGATATCCTCGCTGTGGCCGTGACCGAACAAATCCAACTGCACCCGACGATGCTCGATCGTGCCACGGAAAAATACCGCTCCCATCCCCCGCGACACGATGGGGGCGAGAATAACCACCAAGGTGCCGGCCACCAACACGATGGAAAACATGCTCAAGCCGGTGAACGAACGATCGACCAATTTACGGGAGGCCAGTTGCATCCTATCGCCCCCCCCTGATCCGGACGGCCCGGTTCACCACTTTTTCACTAAGCCAACTGAACACAAACGAGACGGTCAGAAGGATTAGGGCCATCGCGAACAATACGTGGTATCGTTCCGAGCCGGTCACGTGGTCGGCCTCGCCCATGTCGCCGGCAATCGTGGCGGTCAGCGTCCGTACCGGTTGCAGCAGGTTGTACCACGGGCTGGGGATTAGAGCCGCGTTACCCGAGGCCATCCAGACCACCATCGTTTCGCCGAAGGCCCGCATCACGCCAAGAATGACCGCCGCGCAGATTCCACTGCTGGCGGCCGGCATCACCACCCGCAACAGCGTCTCCGCTCGCGTCGAACCGAGGGCATAGGCTCCCTCGCGCAACTCGCGGCCAACCGCCTGCAAAGCGTCCTCTGAAACACTGATCACCGTGGGCAGGGCCATGATTCCCAGGATGATCGAAACGTTAAGGGCATTGGTTCCGCTGGAAATCTCCAGGCCTTTGAAGAAGCTCCCCACCATCCATAGTACCCCAAACGCCAGGGCGCCAATAACGACCAGCAACACCCCGCGGCCGACCCACCGCGCCATCCCCGACAACCCGCCGGTCAGCAGATCACTGAGAATAAACGCCGTCAGTACGGCCACCGGTGTCCCGACGAGCCACGAGGCTACGGACAGCAGGCCGCCCCCGCTGCTTTGCAACTGGGGGGCGAAAACCACCAAGGCAAAAAAACCGAACGCGACCGACGGAATCGCCGCCAGAATCTCAATGACCGGCTTGACCAATTGACGCATGAAAAAGGGGAGAATATCGCTTAAACAGACCGAGGCGCACACCCCGAACGGAACCGCCACCAGCACCGCGCCGGCCGTCACCAGCATACTACCCACGAATATCGGTAACGCTCCGAACGACGCCGGAGTGGCCGAGGGATACCACTTCGTCCCCGTGAAAAACTCCCGAAAACCCCGTAATTGGAAAAACGGAAGCGCGTCCCGGATAATGAAATAAAAAATGAACAGGACCGACAAGACCGAACTCAGGGTGATCAACAGGAGCAGGCCGTGCCCCAGCAGGGCGGCCAGCCGGTTCAGTCGTTTGGCCCGCCGGCTGAACAGCAACTCGTATTGCCGCCCCGAAGCAAGCCGGGTGTTTATGGTTTGGACCGGCTCCATCGCGCACTCCCGAACTCTTCCCCGGCGACTCTTGATCCAATTAATAATCCGTCACCGGCACGAAACCGATCGCCTCGATAATCTCCTGACCCTTGCGCGTCAAATACAGATTCACGAACGCATGCAGGTGGGTACCCATGGTCGGATAACCATTGGTAAACAAGAACAAAGGCCGGGCGATCGGATACCGACCCGAGACCACCGTCTGACGGTTGGGAGCAATGTCGTTGATTTCCAGCGCTTTGACCGTTCGATCGGTGAAACCCAAACCCAAAAAGCCGATGGCCGTCGGCGTGCTTTGGACGCGCTGGCGCATCGCTCCGTTGCTCCCGACGTACTCCACGTTTTGGGCCATTCGCTCCTTCTGCAGCGCCAGTTCCTCGAAACACTCGTAGGTTCCGCTGTTGGTATCCCGACTGATCACGATAATGGCCTTGTCCGGCCCGCCCACCTGTTTCCAGTTGGTGATCTTGCCCGTATAAATGTCCCGCACCTGCTCGGTCTTCAGCCCCTTGACCGGATTGGCCGGATGAACCACCACCGCGATGCCGTCCACGGCGATGGCGTGGGCTACCGGATACACTCCCTTGTCGATGGCGGCCTTGAACTCGTTGTCCTTCATGAACCGCGACATGCTGGCCACCTCGCACATGCCGTTGATCAGGCTCTTGGCCCCGTTTCCGCTGCCCGACTCGCTGACCGTAATGTTCGCGCCCGGATTATTCTTCATGTAATAAGCGGCCAATTCCTTGACGATCGGCCCCACGGTGGTCGAGCCGTCCACTCGAATCGTGGCCGCTTCCTTTGTCGCCTTACTCTCCTCACCGAAAACAAAACCCGCCAGCATTCCCGCCATGCCGACCATCGCCAATCCGATAAGGCAAGCCCGGTTACGTGTCATTGCTCGCTCCTTCCTCTATCAAACGAAATAATGTATCCATGCCCATAAGGTGGGTACGTTCCGGAGCCAAGGCCGTCAGACCTTCAGCTCGGTCAAAAATCTTTCAGGCAATACGATTGTGTTTACAACCTGTTATTGGTGTATGAAGATTGTGTTAAGATTGCGCTAAGACTGCACCCGCAATTCGCCGGGCAACCGGTCGATCCCAGGAACATGGCTGTTCTTAGAAATCCTCGCAGATATCAACACAAAGATTCTGGCAGAATTCATCATCCTCATCGCAATCGGCCAGACAATCAGGCAAACAATCGTCATCATCAGACGGTCCATCGTCATCCGTCCCGTCGATCATGGCCTGCAATTGCGTGATCGCCTCCTCGACGACGTAATCGTGCTCGTCATCAAAGCTTTCCCCCGGCTCAATAGCCACATCGGGCGAAATACCGTTATCCTCGATTCCCTCACCCACTCCTCCGGTTTCGTCGGCCGCATAGGCAATCCAGGTGCAGATCATGTACCTGACTCCGTTCGACAGCGGACCGAACTCCTGGGGGTTGCCGGACGCCCCACGGGTGGTGTCCCCAACCAGTTTTGCGCCGGCGGCCCGCAACATCAGGGTAAACCACTCGGCCGAGCTCATGCACCGCTGGCCGATAAGCCCGACAACGGGACCGCTGAAATGCGTGCCCGTGCTCGGCGTCAGCGTCTTTTCCACCATATCGTCAAAATCATCGTGTCCGGGACCGTTGCGGGTTTCGATATAGCCGTAGGTCACCGCCGCATCGACCAGGCGCGACATGATCATCATGGCGTTGTTTTCATTGCCTCCGCTGTTGGGGCGAATATCGATAATCATGCCCGCCGCATCAGCATAGGCCTCAAAAATGTTATCAATATCGTCTTCCGTAATATCGTTCCACGCTCCTGTTTCCAGCGTATCCACGCGCAGGTAGGCGATATTGTTGTCGAACCAGGCATGCCAGATCACGTTGTCACCCAGTGTCTGATAACCCTCGAGGGTGTAGCGGTTACGCGGTGTACTGGTGTAATTGATTTGCACCTCTTCCGGCTCGGTTCCTTCCCAGGTGCCATTGGCGCGCTGGACGGCCACATGCCAATCGCTCAGCTCGCTCAGCATCGGGATAAGTTGATCGACAAACTCGTCCGCGCTCAGGTTGCCCGCGAAGCTCGGTCGATAAGTCGTCTTCATCTGGTCCCAGTCGATGCCCTTGTAGGTAAAGTATGAGTAATTCTGGTCGAAATCGTCCCAGACCTGATCGAACAGGGCTTGCGCACCCGTCGTGGTCTGGCCGTCGTCTCCACCATCGTCGGGCGGAGGACATCCCTGCCCCATCAAAACCATCGCCAGCAAAGACACGGCTATCATCGCCAGATATTTACGAGACATGATCGCTCTCCTCGATTCAGTCCTGATATGGTCCGGTCCCGCTCGGGACCTCCGTGGCCGGCGCCTATTATCCGGTCAGGGCATAAAAATTGCAATCATTTTCTGGATGACGAAACGTTTTTATCAGACTACAATGACAGAAACGGCCAAAAAACAAGTTGTCGGCAATTTTCAGTCAACGCTCTGGGAGAACTCCGATGCCGAGAAACATATTCATTACCGTTATCCTTGCGGGCATTTTGACCGGCTGTTCGGCCACGCCCCCCGTCGAACGAGCAACCGCGGAGCGAGCACCTTCGGTTCGGACCTCCATGTTGGTATCCACGGATTGGCTGGCCGCCCATTTGAACGATCCACATCTGGTCATACTCCACGTGGCTAAAAACCGCCAAGGGTACGATCAGGGGCATATCCAAGGCGCCCGTTTCGTGGCCTGGTCGGATTTGGCCCAACCCCGGGACGGCGTTGAAAACGAACTACCCCCGCTGACCGATCTGGTCCAACTGGTTCGGCGACTGGGGATCCGCAACGACAGTCGAGTCGTTGTCTATGACGAGGAACTGGGCGTATCGGCCGCCCGGGCGTATGTCACCCTGGACTATCTCGGCATGGGCGATCAAACCGCGCTGTTGGATGGTCAATTAGCGACGTGGAAAGCCCAAGACCGCCCTCTGTCGACGTGCCCACCCACCGTGCCGGCTTCCGATTTCGTGCCCCGCGCTCGCCCCGAGGTGATCGTGCACCTTCAACAGGTACGCGACCTGGTCCAGGCGAAAAACGACGGGGTGGACGCGCGTACGGCCATCATCGATGCCCGGTCACCCGCAAGTTACCGCGGTACCGACCCCGGGCAGGGTATTACCCGTGGCGGCCATATTCCCAATGCCGTCAATATCTACTCCAATGACAATATCGTGGACAAAGACCGTCCGCTGCTTCGCCCCGCCGACCAGCTTCGCGCCCTCTACGCCCCGGCCAACCTGAAACCCGGCGATCTGGCCGTCACCTACTGCCGTACCGGCGGGCAGGCCTCGCTCTCCTATTTCGTGCTCAAATATCTCGGCTACGATGTGCGTCTCTACGACGGATCCTTCAGCGAATGGAGCCAGGCCGCGGATACCCCGGTGAGCCAACAGCCATAATCCCTGCGCCATCGCCGTGCAGCCTCGGCCGGTCCCGAGACGCGGGTCCATCATCCTCTCGTCTCACATCCGTTTTCCGTGATCCGCGTGCCATCCAGGCTTCCATTAAATCGCCGAATGTGTATGATGTCCCTGAAATGTCGATCCTCGGGGTGACCAACCTGCTTTTTTAGGAGAACGCGGGCATGCGATGTCCAACGTCCATCGTTTCGATCGTTCTGTTCGCTCTCGCGGGGACGCTCGGGGCGGAGTCGGTATCAACCACCCAACCGGCCCGGCCAGTTTATGGTTTCGATTTCCGGGAAATCATCAAGCAGGCCACCGACCGGGTTTTCCCGGCGGTGGTCTTCATCAAGTGCGTTCGGGAGACCCACGAGTCGGGCAAAAAAACATCCGAGGAGGTCGCCGGCAGCGGCGTATTGATTACACCGGGCGGCCGGGTTCTCACCAACTGGCACGTGGTTGACAAGGCCGTGGAGGTGCGCTGCCTCCTGCGCGACGGCCAGGCCTGCGAGGCCAAAATCATCGGCACGGATAAAGATACGGATTTGGCCTTGCTGGATCTGCAGCGGTCCGTGGATGCGCCACCCCTCCCCTTTGCCAAGCTGGGCGACTCCTCGCGATTGAAAGAAGGCGATTTCGTCATGGCCATGGGCGCTCCCTGGGGGTTGAGTCGCTCCGTCTCGATCGGGATCATCTCCTGCACGGAGCGATTTTTACCGGAAAGCGGCGAGTACAGCCTGTGGTTGCAAACCGACGCTTCCATCAGCCCCGGGAACTCCGGTGGCCCGCTGGTCAACAGCGAAGGCGAGGTCGTGGGCATCAATAGCCTTGGCGTACTTTGGGGCGGCGATATGGGCTTTTCCATTCCGTCCAACACCATCCGAATCGTCATCCAGCAACTGGAGGAGTTCGGCCGCATGAACTGGAGCTGGACGGGCCTGCAATTGCAACCGCTCAAGGACTTCAAGCGCAACATGTACTTCGAGGGCAACGAGGGCGTGATCGTGGCCGAGACCGACCCGGAAAGCCCCTCCCGCAAGGCCGGCATCCAGCCGCGAGACCGTATTCTCAAAGTCAACGACCACCCCATGAACGCCATCACCGAGGAAGATCTGCCCGATATCCGTCGAATGCTTGGGCTGTTGCCGAAATACGAGCCGGCTCGGATCGAACTTCTGCGGGAGGCCGAGCGCTTGGAAATCATGCTCACGCCGAGGGAAAAAGGCGACGTCGAGGGTAAGGAGCTGGATTGTCCGCGTTGGGGGTTTACGGTTAAAACCATCAACCAGTTCGACAACCCCGACCTGTACTTCCACCATAAGGAGGGCTTATTCGTCTACGGGATCAAGTATCCGGGCAACGCGGCTGACTCCGATCTCCGTAAAAACGATATCCTGCTTAAAATTGAAGGCCGGGAAGTCAAATCCCTGGAGGAACTCAAGGCCGTCCATCAAACCATGATCGACAATATCCAGAACAACCATCGAGTACTTCTGACCGTGTTGCGTAACGGTCTGATGCGCCAAATCGTGCTCGATTTCGGGCGGAATTACGAGAATGATTAGTTTTTCAGGAGGCAACCATGTACCGTAAATCCATCGCAGGCTTACCGGTGGTATGGATCGTTCTTGGGGCAACGACCCTATCACTCGCGCAGGAATCGCCCGATCCGGCGATCGTCGAAAAAATCTCCCCCTCCCTGGTCAAGGTCGAGTACACCCTGCAATACGACAAGGGCCAGGCGCCCGTGCTGAAAGGCGCGTACGAACGCTGCCCGAATTGCGGCAACTTCCACTGGCGCGGCGGCGACGACTACGTGGCCGAGGAAAGGCCCATGGAAATCGGCGGATTTCTCATTGCGCCGGACCGGGTGGTCACCGCTGACCCGATGATCCACCCGCGATTCGTCAAGGGCATCGCCGTGCGCTTCGGTGACCGGACGGTATCCGCCGAGATCGAGGCGCTCGCCCAAAACCAGAACGCCGTCTACCTTAAACTAAGACAACCCTTGCCCGAGACGAAGCCGCTGGTCTTTGACGCCTCGCTCAAGCCGCCTTACCTGGCCGCGACTTACCAACTGCTGAACGGGAGCTGGGCGATCCACTTGCAGGCCCTGTCCAAGACCGTGACCGCCACGGAAACCAACCAGCGTTTCGCCGCCGCTCCGTCACAATGTCTAATTGTCGACAAGACCGGCGCGCCGATCGGCCTGTGCATGAGCGAGGAACTGCCCCTCGACGACACCTGGAAACGCTCGCCGGAACAGTGGGAAACGCTGTCCGTCGCCGCGTATACCGCCCGCCTGGACGCGCTCAAGGACCACGGCGGCCGGTATCTGGCGCGCGTCACGTTGAACTTCCGCAGCCCGAAAGCGGATGTCGGCGAGCAGGACCGCTGGTCCTCGCGCTATGGAAACGAGGAGGACAACCCGACCGAACTCAACGTGCCGGGTATTTTGTGCGACGAAAAACGGGTTTTGATCCTGACCGGCCTGAAACCCAAGGTCACCGCCCGCCTTGAAAGAATCACCGTGCACCCACTCGCGGGTGGCGAGATGTCGGCCAGATTTGTCAGCAGCCTGAGCAATTACGGTGCGCTCCTGGCCGAGCTCGATCAGCCGATGGCCAAAACGGCCGTCTGGTCCACGGACGATATCCGGCGGCATCACCATCGCCTGCTGTTGTCCGTCGATCTGGATATCAAGGGCGAGATCTGCGATGTCTATTACACGCACTGCCGGATGAATGCATACAAGCAAGGATGGAGAGGCCAGCTTTATCCGGAAATACCCTTCCAGGAGACCGGCTTCTTCTTATTTGACGAATCCGAGCGTCTGGTGGTTCTGCCGATCGCCCAGCGTAAAAAAGTGGCCGTCGAGGAGCGTTGGGATTCGAGCCGCCCGGTGTTGACCGCCGCGGTTTATCTGGCCGAGTGTCTGCGGGATCCGGCCACCCACAGCGACCCCGGCAACGTGCCTCTCAGCGAGGAAGAGGAAAACCGTTTGGCCTGGCTCGGTGTTGAATTGCAGGCGATGGACGCCAAACTGGCGCGAGCTCAGAAAATCGCCCATCTGACCAACGACGGGCAAAGCGGGGCCCTGGTCACCTACGTCTACCCCGATTCGCCGGCCGCCGCCGCGGGGGTCGCCTTGGGCGATATCCTGCTTCGCCTGCATGTGCCCGACCAACCCAAGCCGCTCGAGGTCCAAATCGAGGACGAACATGGTTTCATGATCGAGGATTTTCCCTGGGAACAGTTGAATGAGCTCCCCGCGGAATACCTTTCGCAATTGCCCAAGCCCTGGCCCTCGGTCAACAACAGTTTTATCCAGGCCCTGACCGATCTCGGTTTTAATAAGCCTTTCGAGGCGGAATTCTGGCACGAAGGCCAGAGCGCGCGGAAACCTTTTACCGTCGTGGAGGGGCCGCGGCACTACGATTCGGCCGCCCGTTACAAGAGTGAGGAGATGGGCTTGAGCGTGCGTGACCTGACGTACGAGGTCCGCCGCTATTTCCAGAAAAAACCCGACGAGCCGGGCGTGATCATCGCCAAGGTCGAATCGGGACAAAAGGCGGCGGTGGCCGGACTGGTTCCCTACGAGATCATCACCCATGTCAACGGCGAACCAGTCGCCGATGTGAAAGCGTTCGAGAAAATGATCGCCGGGGCTGGTGAAATCAAGTTGTCGGTGAAACGCAAGATGCGCGGCCGGGTGGTAAAAATCAAACTGCCCGAAAAGACCTCCGCGCCGGCCTCGCCAAGCGCCGAGCGGAATCAGACCGCCTCTGGCCCCGCGGAAGACGCGCCGAATCCATAATCCCGGACGTTATTGCGCGGCCGTCCGCGTGGCTTGTGTTTCGCGCTGGCGTCTTAAGGCTTCCCGCCGTCCGACCCGCGGTTGCGCGGGGGCCTCAGCTGGCTCGGCCGACGGGGTGCGCTCGCGCCAGGCGGTCGTCATGGCCCGCAATTTCTTGCGTACCTCGCCATACGCGGGCTTGCCGACCACGTTGTCCATCGCGTACGGATCTTTCACCAGATCGAACAAACTCTCGCCCTGCTGGGTCTTGCGATTGCACCAGAAGACGTGGTCCATGGTTCTGATGCCTTCCTTGCCCGTGGTCTCGATGTAGGCCACGTTCTCGCCCACCGTCTCTTTTTGGCCGGTCAACACCGCCGCGAAAGACGTACCCTGGACGCTCGGTGGAATGGGCAACGCGCACATGTCCAGTAAGGTCGGCATCATATCCACCAAGCTGACGATCTGCCTCTCGATCACCCGCGGCTTCAGTCGCGGCGGGTAGCGGAAAATCAACGGGATCCGCGAGGCTTCGTCATACAATTCGTTCTTGTTGAACAATTGGTGGCTGCCGAATAAATCGCCGTGATCCGAGGAAAAAATCACGATGGTATTGTCCTCCAGACCCAGATCCTTCAACTCCTTGAGGATGCGCCCGGCCCAGTCGTCGGCCGCGGTGGTCTGCCCGTAATAGAGAGTCAGCAGATCGCGCAAGTCCATGTCCTTGGGCAACTCGCGGTTAAAGGCATTGCGGTCCTTGTAATACCGGTAGTCCCACATATAGATTTTGAACCAGTTCTCATCGTAGGCCAGCTTGCCGTCCTTATATACGTTGGGCCTTAGGGGCATGTCCTCCGGCTTGTACATGGCCTTGTATCGCTCGGGCAAATCCTCGAGGGGCATGTGCGGCGGGCTGGTGGTGGCGTACAGGAAGAAGGGTTTATCGCGATGCTCGCGCAGAAAACGAACCGCCAGTTCGGCCTCATGCTCCAGCGTGTACCCTTCGTAGGTGTAATCGCTCTCCGGTTTTTCATCGACCCGCCAGCCGGTCTTCATATACCCTTCGCCATACTCGACCCGCCAGCTTTTCTGGAACCCGACGGTTTGCGGCTGGGGAGTAAGATGCCATTTGCCGATCAGGGCCGTGACATACCCGGCGGCGGAAAGCGTTTCGGCCAGGGTTCTCTCGCGCATGTCCGGCCGCTCGCCCGGCGGGGCCATGCCGTGGGCATTGGCATAATAACCGTTGGACCGCGCGTAACATCCGGTCAAGAGGATCGATCGGGCGGGCGAGCAGCTCGGGAAATTGGAATACGCATGCGTGAAGCGCACGCCTTCGCCGGCCAGCCGATCGATATGTGGCGTCTTGACCACTTCGTTACCGTAGCAGCCGACTTCGCTCCAGCGCAACTGATCCACCAACAGAATCAGGATGTTCGGCTTTTTCGTCGTTGGCTCGGCTCCGCGTACGCCAGCCGGCAACATCAACAGGCCAATGACGACCGCGGCTCGTAAAACACCAACATGTGGATGACCTTGACGGACCTGATGACTTTTCCTTCTTTCGGAAATGATGCGGATGCTCATGGTTATACCCTCGATAAGGGTTACGCAGCGCGCTCTGCCTCGACGCCCGATGACGAGGAAAGAAACGACGATCGCCGACTGTTGAATGTTAATACCTGACGAGGATTGGTTAAATATCAAATTTTGGGTATCGGATTACAATATTTTGTATGATGTTGCCAGAACACTTAAAAACCAAGCAAAATGCTCACGAACCCACATCAACACGACCAATGGAGGAAAGTAGGTTATCATGATTTCCGATCGTCGGAGGAGCTGGTTTATGAGAAAATTTCTCTCAGCCGGTATTGTAGTGGTATGGTTGAGCTGTTTTTCCTTTGGTCAAATCAGGGGAAAGCCCAATATCATCATTGTTCTGGCTGACGACCTGGGGTATGGCGATGTGGGTTGTTACGGCTCACCCAATATCCTAACCCCGCATCTTGATCGCATGACCGCCGAAGGCGTTCGCTTTACCAGTTTCTATGCCGCTCCGTTTTGTGGAGCTTCACGAGCCGCCCTGATGACCGGCTGCTACGCGCCGCGGGTTAGCCTGGCGTGCAATCTCGGCCCCAAGTCCGTAACCGGGATTCATCCCGACGAGATTACCCTCGCGGAACTCTTGCACAAGCAAGGTTACTCCACCATGCACATTGGGAAATGGCATCTGGGGGATCATCCGCGATTTCTGCCCACCCGTCATGGATTCGACCGTTATTTCGGTTTGCCTTATTCCAACGACATGTGGCCTTTCCATCCGCGGATGCCGGTAACGGCAAACGAAGATTCACGTTTAACCGCGGCGCGGCGGCGAGCGGCTATAACCGGTTTTGCCGGAGAGGGCACGTTCTATCCCAAGGGCGGCGGATTCACCCAGCCGCTGCCTTTGATAGCCGATGAACAAGTGATCGAGCTCAATCCGGATCAATCCCGATTGACCTCTCGATACACCGAAAAGGCGCTCGACTTTATCACCAGCAATAAGGACCGGCCGTTCTTTCTCTACCTCGCCCACGCCATGCCGCACGTTCCGCTTTTCGTGTCCGAGCAGTTCAAGGACCGTTCCGAGCGCGGCTTATACGGCGATGCGGTCGAGGAAATCGACTGGAGCGTGGGACAGATTCTCGGGCGGTTGCGCGAACTCGGAATGGATCAACACACGTTGGTCATCTTCACCTCGGACAACGGCCCTTGGTTGGAATATGGAATCGACAGCGGGTCGGCCGGCCCCCTGCGTGGCGGCAAAGGCACGGCTTGGGAAGGCGGTGTGCGGGTACCGGCCATCATGCGCTGGCCGACCCACATCCCCCCAGGCATACGCACCAACGAAATGGCCGGCCTGATTGATCTGCTGCCTACCCTGGCGGCGTTGGCCGGCACGTCCGCCCCATCGGATCGAATAATCGACGGACGCAATATCTGGCCTCTCATGTCCGGCCAACCCGGCGCCCGAAGCCCCCATGAGCAGCTTTACTCCTTTCATGCTAACGGCCCGCAGGAACCTCCCGTATTGATGGCCGTCCGCGATCGGCAATGGAAACTACACCTGATGATGAAGAACGGACGACTTTACGGCACGGAGTTGTACGATCTGCAAGGGGACGTCGGTGAACGAAATAACCAAATGAAACGCTACCCGGAAATGGCGCAGCGTCTGGAAACCGGCGCCCAGAATTTTTACGACCTGCTCAAACAAAACACCCGGCCGCTGGGATACGTGAAATAAAGGTAACGCGACACAAAACGCCGGCGCTGTTTCACGCCGGTGAACACTCCACATCGCTCATGAAAAAAGAAGGTGAGTAACGCTATCGGATGATCTCGAGAATCCGCTCGAAGTGATCGCAATAATACGCGCAGAGTTCTTTCGTTCCGCTTTCGATGATGTTGCCGCCGGCGAAACCGATGGTGGTAAAGCCGGCCAGGCGGATGGCACAGACGCCCGCCCCGCTGTCCTCGATGCCGATGACGTGGTGCCGATCGGCAAAATCGATCCCCAACCCGACCCGACAGGTCTCGGCATACAGCCAAGGGTGCGGCTTGGGGGACAGCTCACCGAGCGTGCCCACCTCGCCGCGGCGGATGGCGAAGCCGGCGGTGATGATCGCGTCGTAAAAGTCCTTTGGATCGCCCAAGCCCAGCGTCCGGAAGGCGGAGAGAATTTCCGGCCAGGCCTTCTGGTACAACCCGGAAGTGACCAGCCCGATTTTGATGTCCCTCGCCTTGAGGGCCAGCAGAAATTCCTTCAAACCGGGCGACGGCTTGAACGCCCCGGCTCGGCCGCGACCTTCGAGAATGGCTTGCATTTCGCGCTCGGTATGCTGGAAATAAAACTGCCGGGCCTGCTCGACGGTCTTCTCCGGACAATACTTGCGAATGCAGTATTGCAGGTGCTCGGAAACGCTGTGGCCGGAAACATAAGGCAGGTCTTCCGTCGTAAGCTCGAAACGCGGATTGCCCAACAAGCTCGCGATGGAAAGTTGAATGATCCAGACCCAGAAATCCTCGCTGCGCACGCTGGTGCCGTCGAGGTCCATAAGGACGGCTCGAATGGGTTTATCGATCCGCACCGGATGCACCGGGTAGTAAGCCGGGTAGCCCATCGCGGACTTGACCAGGGCCAAGGTATGCGCGGCGAAGGCGATAAACTCCACCTTGCGGTCGCCGGTGGCCGTGATCGAGACGACCCCATCGCGGCCAGCGCGAAACGCCCCGTCGCTCGACTGCTCCAGCGGTACGAAGCCAGACTCATCCGAGATCGGGCCAAGCCCAGGAATATTCACCAACAAACCCATCGCCACTCCTCAACCCTGACGCGTGCAAATAGCCGGCGGCATTATAGAGCCTCACGTGAGAGAGAA
>CAZXSA010000018.1:0-35123 GCA_964642815.1 uncultured Planctomycetales bacterium
CCCGTGCACTCCGCCCCGCAGAAAAACTGCCCCGAAGACTATTCTTCGCCGCTGCTTGGGGTCGTCGGCAGTTGCATTCCGTCACGGGGTCGGATATAGTATTACCGGGGTGAGCGAGCATACCAGTTTGCTTCTACGGAGGAACAGCGATGGGTGGACAGTTTGATGGAAAGTCGATCCTCGTGGTCGATGACGACACGGATATCCTGACGGCGATTGAGATGGTCATGAAAGATTCCGGGGCCACGGTGCTTACCGCGACCGACGGGAATACCGCGGTCAAGTTGGCCGAGGAACAAAATCCGGACCTGCTCATTCTCGACGCGATGTTGCCGCAGCGTAGTGGATTTCTCGTATTGGAGAAACTCAAGGCCAAGAAACCCAAAGGCAGCAAGCCGCACGTGATTATGATCACCGCGAACACCGGCAAGCGCCACCAGGCCTGGGCGACCAGCCTGGGCGCAGCGGCGTATATCAACAAACCTTTCGCCATGGAGAAACTCATGGCCGCCGTCGAGAAGGTGTTGCTCCAGGATTGAACCGATTGTAGCGGTCTGACGAGATCGGCTTGCCTGAAGGGGTGATCGCCCCCCCGGCAAGCCGAAGTCATTTTTACCCGCCGGCAACTTTTTGCCCGGACAATTCAACCTTGCGGGGTGGCATGGCAGGCCCTTGTCTCGATGTTGGGTGGCATGGGCTCAGGTCCGGTTCTCCGGACTCTGCCCGTTCGCTACAGTAAGCTCACCCTTCCAGGAGGGACAAGGTCTTGCCCGTACCTCTGTCCAGGCGGCCGCTGATCCGCGGTTCAGGAAGCAGGTTGTTGCTGCGTCAGGCAGTGCAGAGTGCCCTGTCCGAGGACCAGATCGACGGCGGCCAGGCCGATGATCCGCCGGTCGGGAAAAAGATCCGCCAGCGTGTTCAGGGCAATCCGGTCGTTTGGATCGTTGAAGGTGGGGACCACGACGCAGCGGTTGGTGATGTAGAAGTTCGCGTAGCTGGCAGGCAGCCGCTGCCCTTCATAGCTGATCGGCCGGGGCATGGGCAACGGGATCACGCGCAGTTCCCGTCCCTCGGCGTTGCGGGCGACCCGCAACCGGCGAAGATTTTCCTCGGTTGGCGCATGGTTGTCGTCCGCGGGGTCCGGTTCATGCACGCAGACCACGGTCTGGGGGGCCACGAACCGGGCGATGTCGTCCACGTGTCCGTGGGTGTCGTCACCCGCGCAACCGTCGCCAAGCCAGATGATTTGGCGAATGCCCAGGTATTCGGCGAAGATTTTTTCGTATCCGGCGCGGTCGAGACCGGGATTGCGCCACTGAATCCGGGACAACAGGCACTCTTCCGTGGTCAACAGGGTACCTTGCCCGTCGGTGTCAATCGCTCCGCCTTCGAGCACCACCCGGCCGCCGTCGTCGGGGCGCATGGCCTCCACGCCGGGCAGGCCGGTGATGTCCTGGATAGCCCGCGGCACATGGGCGTCACGCTGATAGTTGTCGTATTTGGCCCACGCCTTGAATTGCCAGGTAACCCATTCGACCGATCCATCGGCGGTACGGACCGCGGTCGGAGCCGAGTCGCGCAACCAGCCGCGATCGTTGGGTATCTGATGCAGACGATAGATGTTAGGATCGACGTCGTTTTTCCCGAGATATTCGCGGGCCTGGGCGGCGATGGCTTCATCGTGGCAAAGGATTTCCACGCGTTCGCTCAAGCCGATGGCCCGGACAATTTCGGCGTAGACCCAGCGGACGGCCTCGAGTTTGCCGGGCCAGTCGGGTTCATGGTGCGGCCAGGCGATCCACGTTGCCTCGTGCGGTTCCCATTCTGCGGGCATACGCCGCGATGGTTTCGCGGGTGGGTTGCTGTTCATGATTCCTCTTTTTCCAGTGAACGGGCGGTGATGGCCGCGTAAGCGTCGATACGCCGATCCCGAAGGAAAGGCCAGTTACGTCGGACGTTTTCCAGGTGCATGCGATCGCAGGAAGCGAGCAGGACGGACGGCTGATCGGCGGGGGCCTCGGCGAGCAGTTGTCCGAACGGGTCGCAGATGAAGGATTGGCCGAAGAATTCGATCCCGTCAGTGCCCGGTTCGGGTTCAAAACCGACGCGGTTGATCGCGGCGACATAGAGGCCGTTGGCCACGGCGTGGCCGCGCTGTACGGTTCGCCAGGCGTCAACCTGCTTGGGGCCCCAGGTCGTTTTTTCCTTGGGGTGCCAGCCGATGGCTGTCGGGTAAAAAAGCACTTCCGCGCCGCAAAGCGCGGTAATCCGGGCGGCTTCCGGATACCACTGGTCCCAGCAGATCAACACGCCGATAGTCGCGTAGCGCGTGCGAAACGCGCGGAACCCGCCGGCCGGGCCGGTCGCGTCACCGGGCGTGAAATAATATTTCTCGTAATAGAGCGGATCGTCGGGAATGTGCATCTTGCGGTAAACGCCGAGCAGACTGCCGTCGGCGTCGAGCACGGCGGCGGAGTTATGATAAATGCCGGCCGCCCGGCGTTCGAAAAGGGGCACGATCAGCACGATTTCGAGCTTCCGCACGACGGCTTGCAGGGCGTTGAGGGTTGGCCCCGGGATCGGCTCGGCCAGATCAAAGCGGTCGGCCGATTCGGCCTTGCAGAAGTAGGGGGCGTTGAATAGCTCCTGAAGGCAGACGATTTGAGCGCCCCGACCGGCGGCCTCGCGGATCCCCGCGATGGCCTGTTCGAGGTTCGCCGCCCGGTCCTGCCCGCAGGCGTGTTGGACCAGCCCGATCTGGAAGATGTTTTCAGCCATGCCGAGATTGTAAAGAACATTCCGTATCTTTCCAGTCGTCCCGACGGAATGGTCTTATGGGGCATTCTTGCCACGATATGCAACATGCCAGTGACTCATTTTTGCGAGGCGGCCAGGGCTTGGTCGATGTCGGCGAGGATGTCTTCCACATCCTCAAGGCCGATCGACAATCGAATGTATTCGGGCACCACGCCGGTGGCGGCCTGCTCCTGTTCGGTAAGCTGCGAATGGGTCGTGCTGGCCGGGTGAATGCACAACGTCTTGGCGTCGCCGATGTTGGCCAGATGCGATAAAAGCTTTACCGCGTCGATGAATTGTCGGCCGGCGCCGGCCCCGCCTTTGATGCCAAACCCAATGATCGCCCCACAGCCGTGCGGCAGGTACTTTTTCGCGTTGGCATGAGACGGATGATCCGGCAGACCGGGGTAGTTGACCCATTGCACCGCTGGATGACCGGCCAGGTGCCGGGCGACTTTCATCGCGTTCTCGCAATGCCGGGGCATTCGCAGATGCAGCGTTTCCAAGCCCTGCAAAAACAGAAACGCGGCAAACGGACTCATGCAACTGCCCATATCTCGCAGCAGATGCGTACGGCATTTAATGATATAAGCGATGTTGCCGATCGGCTTAAGAGCCTCGGCCAGGATTACCCCATGGTAGGACGGGTCCGGAGCGGTGAACTCGGGCCATTTCTTTGCATCGGCTAACCAGTCGAAGCGTCCGGAATCGACAATGCACCCACCAACGTGCAATCCATGCCCGCCGATGAATTTCGTACAACTATAAACGTTAATGTCGATCCCATGCTCGAACGGCCGCAACAGAACCGGGGTCATCACCGTATTGTCGCAAATGACCGGGAGGCCGCACTCGTGGGCCACGCGGGCGATCTCGGCGTAATCCGGTACATCGTTCTTGGGATTGCCCTGAGCCTCGAAATACACGCAGCGGGTGTTCTCATCCACCAGTTTACGGATGTCCTGCGGACGGGAGGAATCGAAGAACTTGGCCTTAACCCCGAGGTTCGGAAAGGTCTGGGTAAACAAGGTCCACGTGCCGCCATAGAGACTTGTCGCGGAAATGAAGTTCTGCCCGGCGCGGCAGATCGTCAGTATCGCGATATAGATGGCCGACTGCCCGCTGGATACCGCCAAGGCTCCCACTCCACCGTCCAGGGCGGCGATGCGTTTTTCCAAGACATCGTTCGTCGGATTCATCAATCGCGAATAGATGTTACCGAACTCTTTCAAGGCAAACAGATTGGCCGCATGATTCGTATCGTTAAAAACGTAACTTGTTGTGGCGTAAATAGGTACGGCTCGTGCAGTGGTAGTAGGATCGGGGGATTGGCCGGCATGAAGACACCGTGTCCCCAAACCTTTAACGAATTCATCCGCCATGATCTATCTCCCTAAAAAAGAACACCCATCTCTTGCCGACCCAATCGGAGTGGGTTGAAAAGAAGATTTGTACATCATAGCGGCAGGAAACATTTTGGGCCAGTATGATGCCTGCCGCAGATTATGGCCATTAATATTATAATATTACAAGAAATGTTGTATATACATGGTTGCATCCCGTTATGGTAGAGGTATGGACAACCAGTCGGCTTGGCTTTATAAAATTGATGGTTTAATCAACCCCGTCAAACATGGGGTATCCGCGTCACCGACGTGTAAGAGTATTTTGGCGTTTTTTATCTTTCCCGAGTCAGAAAGGCGGATGATCATGCGAATGGATGGTAGAACTATGAAAGCTTTCGCTGGTGTATGTCTTTGTTGTGCCGCCGTCCTCCAGGCCAAGGAAGCCGGGCAGGCGAAGGATCTAAGCTGGTTCCTGGACCAGTTGGTCAACCTGGACGGCCTGATCGTCCCGGCCGCCGAGGGCGTGCGTTGTCAGCAGGCTTCCAGTTACGATCGTGCGTCGCGCTATGACGAGCAGACCGGAAAATACATCAACTGGGCCGCCAACGGGGACCGGGGTCATTACATCCGGATCGACGAGCAAACCGGCGAGGCGGTCATGGCGGAGATCAATTCGCCCGGCTGCATCTGGCGGATCTGGTCGGCCAATCCTCAGGGTATCATCCGTTTTTATTTCGATGGCGAAAAGGTTCCCGGTTTCGAATACGATTTCAACAAACTGTTCCGCAAGGGCGAATCGCCTTTCCCCAGTCCGTTAGTCTGGCAACGGCGGGTGGACATGGAGGACGGGAATAATCCCGCCTCGAATCTGTACATGCCCATCCCGTTCGCGAAAAGTTGCATCGTAACGGCGGACAAACCTCATGAGCAGTATTACCACATCGGATACACCACTTACCCCGAAGGCTGCAAAATCCAGACATTTAATCCAAGGATGACCACGGAAACTGAAAAGGCCTTGAAGCGGGTATGTCAGCTTCTAACCAACAGCGGTCAGGATCCGCAACCGGTCGATCAGATCAAAACGATCGAGGCGACCGTTACTCTCGAACCCGGGAAACGCATGCAAATAGCCGACTTGACCGGTCCGGCCATCATCCGACAGTTTCATGCCAAGCTCGGCAATGGTGAGTTATGGGCTACCCGCAAAGTGCTTCTACAGATGCACTGGGACGGCCAAGCGACCCCGGCGGTCGATGCTCCGTTGGGCGATTTCTTCGGAGACGCCTGGCAGGAGGCTGAATACAAGAGCCTGCCGCTGGGTATTACCAAGGATATGAACTATTGCTATTGGCGGATGCCGTTCGCCAAGAGTGCCCGAATCGTAGTGATCAACCAAGGCCAAAAACCGGTCGAGTTCAAATACAAAATTGTGTATAAGCCGGGCGAACTGTCGCCGGATAGCCTCTATTTCCATGCCAAATGGCGGAGGGACATGAACAGCGAGGTTTTCGATTACCCGATGCTGGAATGCACCGGGCGCGGCCGATTCGTCGGCGACGTTCTGTTTCCGGATAACATTCTCGGCGGCTGGTGGGGCGAAGGCGACGAGAAGATCTATGTCGACGGCGAGAAATTCCCCTCCACGTTCGGTACCGGCAGCGAGGATTATTATGGCGACGCCTGGGGCATTCGTTATTTCGCGAACGCTTTTCATGGTTGTCCGACCCCCGACCCGGTTCCTCGGCGTCAGTCCTGTTATCGCTGGCACATCGCCGACAACATACCCTTCGCGAAATCGTTCAAGATCGACATGGAAAACTATGCCGCTCATCATGCCGGTTCGGTCCGTAATGATTACAGCTCAATGGCCTACTGGTACATGGCTCCGGGCGGGCGGGATTTCTTTGCCACGACGACGGCCGAACAACGGATCCCGCAGGGCAAGGTGATACCGGATGCCATCGAAGCCGAACACCTTCTCTCCGCCGCCGATGGAAATACCGTGTCGATCGTCGAGGAAGAAAATCTGCCCGTCCAGTTGAGCCGCGGCAAGGGCGTGCGCGTTAGCGGACCGATCGGCACCTCCGTGATTTTTAATCTTCCGGCTCCGGACGAGGGACGTTACACCATCCAGCCGGTTTTAGCGGACAAGCTGAAGGCCTCTTCCTTTGAGTTGCTGCTCAACGGAAAGCCGGCGGGCGACAAAGCCCGTCTGGTCAAGACGGCCAATCCACTCGAATTGAAACTGACCGGCAAACCCATCGAGGGCGACCGCTGCGAGGTCATCGTGGACGGTTTTATCCTGCACCCGTATCAGAATTTCGTGCGCGACTGGTATGTGATCGGGCCTTTCCCCAATACCCAGGATGATCCCGGTTTCGATCAGGCGTTCGGACCGGAGCAAGCTCCCTTCGACCCCCAAGCCACTTTTACGGGCAAGAATGGACGGCAGGTATCGTGGAGGAAAATCCATGTCTCCAGCGGCGTCGTGCAGGAGCAGGGCAAGTATTTCGATGACAATAACCACATGACCGCTTATGGTTATTGCGAGGTGATTTCACCGGACGACCGGGACGCGACCCTTTATGTCGGCAGCGATGACGGGGTCAAGGTGTTCGTCAACGGCCGGCAGGTGCATGGTATCAATGTGCCCCGTGGCATGAGGCCCGATCAGGACAAGGTGGATATCCGTCTGAACAAGGGCCGTAACGCCATTCTGGTCAAATTGCTGGAGATCGATGGAGTTTGGGAGTTTATTTTGCGGGTTAACGATCCGGACGATGAGTTGAAATATAACCTGCCCTGAGCGGGTGAGGGTGGCGACCCCGCGCGATCGTGAAACGGGGGCGAACGGTCGCGCGGAATGTCGGCTTGCGATGCCATCAGGTTGATGGGGTGGTCGCCGCGCAGGGGCGTGAGTAAAAAGCCGGGGAGGCAATGTCATGCTCGGAAAACGCAGGATTTCCGCGTTTACGTTGATTGAAGTTCTGGTGGTCGTGGCCATCATCGCGCTACTGATCGCCATTCTGTTGCCTTCGTTAAATCAGAGTCGACAACAGGCGCGTTCCGTAAACTGCAAGGCCCATGTCCGCCAATTGGGCTTCGGCATGATGTATTACCTGCACGACTTCCGGGTTTTTCCGGCTCACCAGTGGCGAATTCCGCACCCGGATTATCCCGACGATAAACGCGTCCGTTGGTACAACGTGATGGCCAAGTATCTCGCGGGTTTCAAGGTGCAAAGCTGCCCGGCGGTACCCGACTGGGAGGTGGGGCGGAACAACTCTTACGGCTACAACTATAAGTATCTGGGCAGCGCCCGGGACAACAACATCAGCCCGACTCATCCCTGGGAAAACTTTCCCGTCAAAACCGTGCGACGGCCGGCGGAAACCATCGCTTTTGGCGATTGCGACGGCACCGGATGGACCAAGCCTTATCAGCGCGGCGTAAACGATAAGGAAATGCTCGGCAATCACGGGTACACCATGGATCCGACTTTTATCCCCGAATACACTCTACAATCCTTCAGCGGCCCGGACCTCGAGCCTTATGCGTGGAAAAACTACCGAACATATATTTCCGATCGGCATCTGGGCAAATCCAATCTGTGTTTTTGTGACGGGCACGTCGAGGCCATGACCGCCCGGCAGGTATATCAGGACAATCGTTACTGGAACGGCCTGGGCTGCGAGGATCCGCAACGCGACCGGCACGTATCCTATCGACACGATCCGACATCGACGCCGGAATTCAGATATAAGTTGTAAAGCGGTTGACAGAGGGTTAGCTGGCAAGACTTTTTACGCGGCGAGCGAGAGGGCTGGTGCTGGGTGGCGTGGGCAGGTTCTTATCCCGCCGTTGCGATACAAGAACCTGCCCATGCCACCTTGCGGGGCCTGGCTATGCAATACAATCGAAGCCTGCTTGATCAAGGTCAAGCGGTCTTTTGTGGGATATTGAAGCCGCGCAAGCGCGCATAAATTGGCAAACCGTCCGGGCCGATATCGATCGGCGCCTGGCCGCGCATCAGAGGCGTCACGTAATCGCGCATGGCCTGGGTAATATGGTTGCCCGTCTGGTTAATGAAAGCGCGGGGCACGAGTTTTTCATGGTTGGCCACCGCGGACAGATCGGCCAACCCCGTCGTGCAGGTGTAGTCGTCCAGCCCATTTCCGCCGCGTACAAGCGTGACCATTTTACAGTTTTTACCCGCCAGGGCGGCCTCGACGGCGGCGGCTCCGCATTGCCAGGCCTCGTTCACATCGGTGAGGCTGGCGAAATGCATCGCCTCGCGCTGACAGTTGCCCAGCTTGATCGTCCGGCACTTGATCCCCACCTCGTTCTCCACGATCTCGCGTAACGCCTCGCCCGCGCCGCCGAGTTGGGTATGCCCGAAGGCGTCCTTGGCGAACTGGCCGCCGACCTCGGCGATCAGCTTGCCCTGCTCGTCGTGAATCCCTTCGCCGACCGCGATGACGCAGAAACCGATCCGGCGCATTACGTCCCGGACATCCTCGATGAACCGCTCGATGGAGAACGTAATCTCCGGCAGGTAGACCAGATGCGGGGCGTCCTTTTCGTCGCGGTGGGCGGCGCCGGTGGCGGCGGCCAGCCAGCCCGCGTGACGCCCCATGATCTCGACGACGGCGCTGTAATCTTTCTTGGCGGAGATGGCCTCGGTGTCCCGCCCGGCCTCCATGACCGAGGCAGCCGCGTATTTCGCCGCGCTGCCGAAACCCGGACAGTGGTCGGTCAGGGGCAGATCGTTGTCGATGGTCTTGGGCACGCCGATGGCGACCAGGTCATAGCCCATCTGGCCGGCGAGTTGGCTGATCTTGTCGGCCGTATCCATCGAATCGTTCCCGCCGGCGTAGAAGAAATAGCGGATGTCGTGGGCCTTGAAGACCTCGACGATACGCTCGTAGTCCACCCGGCTTTTCTCGATACTTTTCAGCTTGTAGCGACAGGTGCCCAAGGCGGAACTCGGTGTGCGTTTCAAGGCGTCGATAACGGCCGAGTCTTCCCGTCCAAGATCAAACAGGTCTTCGTTTAATACACCGAGAATTCCATGATGCGCGCCGTACACACCGGTGAATACCTCCGGATGTGTCATGGCGGTCTGGATTACACCGCACACCGAGGCGTTGATCACCGCGGTCGGTCCTCCGGATTGGGCTACCACGCAATGGCCTGTCAACCTGCTCATGTCATTTGTTCCTTACGGATAAAAATTTTCAAGGCGAGGGTACTTGTCCCCCCTCGGTCATTCCCATAAAGCGGGGTAAAAATAACACATTTCCTCCCGTTCGCCAAGCGTGTTCGGACGGCCGCGAGGCAAAAGGGCCCCGTGGGATCAGCGGGCAATCGGCGGCGGTTTGTGGTATCATGGGCGGGGTTAGATGGAACATACGACACCGGGAGCCATGATGCCCATGCCTGAAACGGCGCGGATACAATACGGCCGGCGGGACAATGTGCTGGTGATCAAGATGGAAGGGCCCTGCACCGCCATGCAGGCCGCCCGCGTGCAACGTTTGCTGCAAGAATGTCTGTCGACGGACACGTCGGATATTTGCTTCGATCTGAGTCAGGCCAGCTACATGGACAGCAGTTTCGCCGGTGAGCTTTTAGGCATGGCCTTGCGGAACCGCGAGGCGGCCGGCCCGCGCATTTGTCTGCAGAGTATGCCGTTGGCCGTTGCCGACGCCCTGCAAAAGATGCACGTTCTCCATTTCTTTCAGCTTTGCGACGTGACCCCCGTGGTTGTCCTGGACTGGCGGGAGGTCGCTGCTTTACGCACGGAATTCGACGAGTTAGCCGATCTGGTCATCAACGCGCATGAAAAACTCATCGAGGCCGACCCGCGCAACGCCGACGCCTTCGGCCGTGTGGTCGAGGGTTTGCGCGACCATCGTACACCCCCGTCGGAATGAGACACCGTTCCAATTGCGAGAGTTGCTTGCCGGTGCAAACGGCATAACCAATCAGAACCCCAAGCGCGAGCGCGGGGCTGTAGCAGGGCGATTCTTAGGTACTCAATGCGTCATACTGCGTCGACCCACTCGCTTGCGCTCGGGGTTCGGATCGTAAAACACATTCAGTGGTCCCGTATCGCGCCGGCTTATGAGGAATTCGATTCCGGGCAAAGCTTCGGACAGTCTGGCGGCCAGCGGTTTGAGCACCGGCCTTTCACTTTCCCAATGCCCGCAGGCGATGGCCGTCTTGCCGTTGCGCAGGATGGTCAGGGCATCATGATGACGGATTTCGCCGGTTACGATCACGTCACAGTCGGCGGAATTCGGTTTTTCCAATGGCAGTCGGCCGGCGGCCCCGACACAGACGGCCGCTTTTTTCAGACGGGTCGTTTTCGCGCCCACCAGCGTGATGATTTTCGATTGCGTGCCGCGCTGCAGTTGTCGGGCCAGCTTGCCCAAGGTCGTGCCGCTCGGCAGCCGTCCGACTCGGCCGATGCCCATCGTCGGTGGCGGCGTCAGCGGATAAATATCGAAAGCCGGTTCTTCATAAGGGTGATGGGCGTGCAATGCCTCGGTGACCGCCGGCAGGGCGGGTTCCGGCGATACCATTTCCAGACGAATCTCGGGCACGGTTTCAAGCCGGCCGCGCCGGCCCACCCGAGGGGCGGTGCTTTCCGTTCCGAAAAACGTTCCCTCACCTCGCAAGCGATAGCTGCACTGCTCGTAATCGCCGATGCGGCCGGCGCCCGCCGCGAACATGGCCGTCGATACCTTGTCGAGATATTCAACCGGTACAAAAGTGACCATCTTGAATTGCCGCGGGCCGACGTGGACGTATTCAAACGGAACAACGTCGGTCAAGCCGCATAATTGTGCCAGTACATCATTGGTCCCGCCGGGCGCTGCGTCCAGCGCCGTGTGCGGCGAATAGACGGCCAGTCCGGAGGCGATGGTTTCGTGGATGATGGATTCAGTACCCGGATGATCGGCGCGGATAGACTTGATCGGCTGAAATAACGGTGGATGATAGGCGATAATCCCCTGACATTTTCGACTGACCGCCTCATTCAGAACGGCCGCCGTCAGGTCGATCGTCAGCAATACACGACGGCAGGAGGCCGCGGACGAGCCGATCAACAGTCCAACATTGTCCCAAGGTTGCGCCAGCTTCGTTGGCGCCAATCGCTCCATCACCGCTGCCAGGTGACCCACCGTTGGCCGACTGTTATGTTTCATGAATCAACCCTCTCCAAATGTGGTTCCGCTTCGAATCAAAGTGAACAGGCCACGCCTATCAGTCTATTAGTCTAACCGCCTAACAGTCTAAATACCCAACCTCCGCTCACCGAACTTGAAAGCCTCGCCGGATTGCGTGGGACCGTCACTGCCGTATCAATGCTTGACCGGGCGGGCGGGTTGGAATAAACCGGAGCTTATGGATGGGCGGGAACCATTATGTTGCCGGTCACGGCCGCTGGTCGGGGCGGTGATTTTCGATTTGGACGGGACGCTGACCCGGCCGTACCTCAATTTCGACCGGATCCGCGAGGAAATCGGCTTGCCGAACGCGCCGCGGACGCCGGTTCTGGAGGCGTTGGAAACCATGACCGCCGAGCAGCGAGCCCGGGCGGAAGCCATCCTGGATCGGCACGAAACCGAGGCGGCCTTGGCCAGCGAGCTTCACGATGGCGCATCTGAGGTGCTGGCCGCTTTACGCCGCCGATCCATCCCGCTTGGTTTGTTGACACGAAACAGCCGGCGTTGCGCACAAATCGTGCTTGACCGGCACGGCTTGCAATTCGACTGCATTTACGCCCGCGAGGATGGACCGATAAAACCATCGCCGGAGCCGGTTCTGGAAATTTGCCGACGGTTCGGCGTGGCCCCGGCGACCGCCTGGGTGGTTGGCGATTACCTGTTCGATCTGCAGGCCGGACGCGGGGCGGGGGCGACAGCCGTACTTATGATCGGCGATGCGCCACCGCCCGCATACGCTGACCAGGCTCACCATGTCGTCCGGCACCTGCACGAATTATTGACCATCATGGCGATCGAACCGGGGCGGCCATGTGCCTCGTGATCGCCCGCCTTTTCCAGGATCAGCCCTTTCGTTAAGATGACTGTTACCGGCGACGGTTCAATTTGCCGAGGGAACAAGCGATTTCTTGTTTCCCGCCCGACAAACCCCGATATACACGAAGATGTCGATCCACCGGGGAGGGCGGCTGTTGTTAGAAGTTAAGCCGCTTCCGGGGCTCACCGGACGCAGGCTTCAAAGGAAAGGATGATTATGGTTGGGAAACGTGTTTTGCCGCTACTTGTCGCGCTATCGTGGTCCGGTATGTCAGACCTCGTGCTGTCGCAAACGCCGCCGACCACGGCGCCGGCCGCCTCCGCTCCGGCCACTCAGCCAAGCGAGCCGGTCGAGAAGCTGGCGGTTCGGTTTATCGAGGCATTGGCCGCGGGCGATTATGTTGGTGCCTTGCGATATTTCCATCCCGAGTTAATAAGCCAGTTGCCTCCCGAAGGGATCGAGAAAAAATGGGCCGACCTTATTCGACGTTACGGCCGCTTCCTCAAGCCCCTCGCGCCGAGCGTGAAACCTTATCAGGAATTCCTGATCGTCACGGTCGGTTGCGAGTTTGAAAGAAGCTCGGCCAACTTTCAATTGGTTTTCGACGACGCTAAGCGAATTGTCGAGCTGGCCCAGAATCCCGTTTATCGCGAGCCGGCTTATGTCGCTCCGCAAACCTATCTGGAATCCGACGTGCTGGTCGGCAGCGGGCACTGGTTGTTGGACGGCACGCTGACCTTGCCCACGGGCCCCAGCCCTTATCCGGTGGTGATTCTCGTGCATGATATCGGGCCGTTTGATCGGGACAGCACTCTTGGCCCGAACAAGATGTTTCGCGATCTGGCCCTGGGGCTGGCTTCCCGTGGTATCGCCGTCTTGCGATACGAGCAGCGCAATTATGGCGAGGAGCGTATCCAGAAAATAGCCGCTATTAGCCAGGTGCTTACCGGTGTGGTGACCGCCGATTGGCTAATTATCGAGGATGTTCAGGAAGCGTTGACCCTGCTTCGCTCGGATGGACGTTTCGATCCGCGGGCCATTTTTATTTTAGGGCATGGACTTGGGGGGTTGATGGCCCCGCGGATAGCGACGCGCGATCCGGCCGTGGCCGGCTTGATTATTGTCAACGGGATGGGGCGTCCGCCGCAGGATATCCTCCTTGATCGGGTGAAGTATTACCTCGGTCTGGATGGGCAGATCGACGAGAAAGAACGTATGCAGATCGAGGACTTGGAGAAAAAAGTCGCCCGTACCAAGGCGCCTGATCTGACCGCCTCGGCCCCGGCCGAGGAAATGCCGCTCGGCCGCCAGCCGGAGTTCTGGATGGATCTGCGGGATTATCGACCGGCCGAGTTGGCTGCCCACTTGAACCAACCGATGCTGGTCCTTTACGGAGGCAGGAATTATCTGGTTCCTGCCCAGGATTTCGAGATATGGAAAAAGCAGTTGTCCGACCGGAAGAACGTCACTTTCGAGCTATATCCCACGCTTAATCACTTAATGATGGACGGGCAGGAGCGCCCGGACGAGGATGAATATCTGCGGCCGAACCACGTGGACATCAAGGTTATCGAGGATATCGTGCATTGGGTCCGGCAACAAATGCGCAGCGAAACCCGTCCCGCTCATGAATGACACACTGATGGTAACCGATCGCCGATGCCGGGGTCTTAAACCATTTCTTTCAGGACGCGGACGGCCTTGGTCGCGTCGGTGGAGCGGTCGAAGGCCAGATGGACGACGCAGCGCCGCCCGATAGCCGCCGCCGACAATCCTCGCAGGTTGATGTCCGCCTCGGCCAAGGTCCGTGTTAGCTTTGCTCCCAGGCCGGGCCGGTCAGCGCATTCCAGGCGAAGCGAGTGCAGGGTTTTGGTCTTGACGAAGCCGGCTTTTCGAGCGGCCCGAATGCGCGCGGCACCGTTGATCGGTGTCACGAAAACCACGCCGGTTCCCGGCTTGCTTGCCTCGCGCCGCGCGATCACGAAATGCAAGTTGACTTTACCCTTGGCCAGCGTCTCCAGCTTCTGGGCCAGCCCTCCCGGCCGATCCACGAGCGACACCGCCCAAACGTCCTCACGGCTGATCTTCATTTTCATGACAGGCCCTTTCCAAAAAGATATGCCCCCGAACAACCATAGTCTGATAAACAACCGGTGTTATTGTCAAGAAAAAAGTCGGCCGACACGATTAGGGAGATCGTTGTCGGGGAAGAGAGTGTGTCGATTCCGACGTGACGATGCTCGTCAAATGTGATTGTTCGGATGCGGCGCCACAAAATGCCTTGTTTTATGATTTAATAAGTAAACCATTACATTAGCCTTTTGCATTTTTTCTATCGTTATCAGGCATTCGAAAATACCTTTAACAATCTGCTATATAAGGAGATATGTGCAAATGTATTTCCCGAATGCCAGGTTGTCGATTTTTATCAAGAATTGATGACGGTTTTTCCCAAAAGACTCCATCGATAGATCATGGTCGCGGGTTAAGGCTGTCAGGGACGAGGTCCGTGGATGCGGGGTAGTTCCCTCCGGTTTTATCGAGCATGGCCGCTTTGGCAAGAAAATATGCACGGAAACAAGTGAAACCATAGACGTTAGCGGCCGAAGAGATATAATGTAACGGTCCAGAATTGCACAAGTAGCATCCTTGACGAGCAGAGTACTGGATCGAAAGTCGGATCTTCCACTCGCTGCGGCACCCTTGACCGCGCCAATCTGTACGGGGTGCCGCACGCCTTTTTTACACATAGCCCGATCTCTGTGAAATGCTTAAAACTCACAGGCTTGAGAATGCCCCGAGGAGCCGGCGAAAGCTGGTTTATTTATCGGATAGGCAAGTGGTTAGATCAGTATTGGCCAGTCATTACGGAAAACCAATCTGCATGTAGGGGATCCACTCAGCATGACAGTCGGCGAAGATGGCGTTGGTTCCGCCGCCCGCCGAGGTGCGGTGGCTTCCGAAATTATTGATGGTGGCCGGATTGCCAGCAGTAGCCGGTGCCGCAACGAAATTGCCTTGGGCGCAGAAAATCACGGTCATATCGGAAAGCGAGGAGGTACCTTTTTTCTGGGCTTCCTTGCCGCTCCAGTTTCGGTGGCGGTTTTTTGTGTTTTTAGAGAGCATGTCATTTAAGGTTCCGACTGTATCAATCTCGACGCCAACCATATTAAAATTCAGGTTGGAGTATTTCGGCTTCGGACCACCGGTAAAAAGCGGCCTGGTCCGATAGACATTATTCCATAGCCAAGTCTGGTAGCTCTCATGCCTGCCTTGCCATTCCCACAGATCATAGGTTTTGGTTCCGACCTGCATTTTTTGTCCGGTATTCAGCCAGCCGTCTCCGTTTTCGCGAATGAAAGGACAGGCGTAATGATCGGGCATGATCGATTCTTCGAATTTTTTCTGTATGGGAGCGTTACTGGGATGTGTTTGCCAATCCCAGTACAGTTCCGGATCAAACCCGCGCTCGGCCAGCTTGCGGGTTGCCGGGTGGGCGCTGCGCAAGGCGACCGCGAGAGAGATCGTACGCATGGGTGCCGGATGACCAGCGAAATTGCTGGCTTGGGGATTCGCGCTATTCCCGGAAACGGCGCCCCCTGTGTAGTAATTGAAAATTACTGGCACGCGACCGTTGAATTCCGTTTGATAGGTGGCCGTGACTGCCCCGATCTGTTTGCAGTTGGCTAAATCAACCGTTAGGCGTGCCTGATTACGGGCATTTTGTAGGGAGGGTAATAAAATGGCGATCAACAGAGCCAGGATCGCCACCACGACCAGAACCTCGATGAGCGTGAATCCCCGCTTGTTCATAGTTCGTGCTCCTGGCGCTTATTATCGGCGCCGTGAGGCAAGGAAAAATGGTAATTATCTCCGCGATCGGCAATAAAACATGAGAACGCAGACACCATGGTCTACGGGCTTCGTAATTATTATACACCGCAAATGCGTTACTGTATAGGCCTGGAAGGTAAATACCCTAAAGGAAATCAGAAGCCCGATGGCGGGGGGCCGGCGATGGTGTCGAATTGCTGGGTCGCGCTGGTATCTCCGCTACAGACCAGTTCGATATCCCGACGAAGAGTGGGCATGTTCGTATTGATAAATCGTTGAGCCACACTGAGCTTGCGTTCATTGTCAATTGCTTGTTGTAAGAACAGGTGGCCGATCAGGACGGTTACGGCGGCGTCGACAAGTTTTCGGCCAGCCAGATCCATGTATTCGGCGCCTTGCTGCTTGATGAATGCGATGCCCTTGAGTACCAGTTCCCGGCCTTCAATCAATTGTTGTTTGAGCGCGATCAATGCCTCATCGGCATAATCGAGTTGCTCGAGTTCCAGGATGCGCTTTTCAAAGGCCCCTGAACAAACCCCGCGGACGGCGGCCACGACCTGCAACTGGCTGGTACCCTCGTAAATGGTAGTGATCCGCGCGTCCCGCAGATATCGCTCGACGGGGTAGTCGGTCATGTAGCCCGAGCCGCCAAGCACTTGCAGGGCGTCGTTGGTGACGCGTACGGACATTTCCGACGCGTAGTATTTGCTCATCGGCGTGAGCATACTGTTCAGGCGCTTCCAGGTTCGCGAATTGGCCCGGCGTTCTTTCATCTCCTCCGGGTCGATCGCCTTGTTGAATTCCATGACCCGCAAATTGTTATTTTCCAGATCGCAAATGCGGCTGGTTTCGTAGGTCAACGCCCGGGCGGCCTCGATCGCGATTTTCATGTCCACGAGCAGTTCGGCGACGGCCGGCAGCCGTTCGATCGCCATTCCGAATTGCTTACGCGTATGGGCGTATTGACGGGCCACGCGATAGGCGGCCTCGGCGATTCCCAACGACTGGCCGGCGATGCCGACCCGCGCCCCATTCATCAGGCTCATGACATAAGTGATCAGGCCGCGTTGGCGTTCGCCGATCAGCTTGGCCGGCGTATCGTCGTAGACCAACTCGCAGGTCGGCGAGCCGTGGATACCCAGCTTGTGTTCCAGGTGACGCACGCGAATCCGCGGACCGCGCTCGCAGAGGAACAGACTCAGCCCCCGCCCGTCCTTGATTTCCGGTTCGCTGCGAGCCAGGGTCAGCAGAATATCGCCGCAGCCATTGGTGATGAATCGCTTAACGCCCGTCAACCGCCACTGCCCGTCGGTGTCCTGCCATGCCCGCAAGCCCACCGCCTGTAAATCGCTGCCGGCGTCCGGCTCGGTGAGGGCCATGGCCCCGGTGGCCCCGTCCACGGCGAATTTGGGCAGATATTCCTTCTTGATTTCGTCGCTGGCGAAGGCATAGATGGTTTCGGCCACTCCCTGCAAGCCGAAAAGGTTCATCAGGGAGGCATCGGCCCGGCTGATGATCTCGATGGCCATCGTGTAGATCAGGTTGGGGCAGTTCAGGCCGCCGTATTCGCGGGGCAAGGTGAAGCCCATCAGATCGGCCTGGGTCAGGACTTTGAGATTCCTGGCCACCCCTTCGCTCAGGCGGACGGTGCCGTCCTCGTTGAGGGTGTTGCCTTCCAGATCGACCTGTTCGGCGCGCGGGGCGATGTGGTTGCCGGCCACGTCACCGACGATGGTCATGATCCGCCGATAGTTGTCAATCGCGTCGGCCGCGTCGCGCGGAGCATATTCGTTGCCCGGGCCGGTGGTGCGCGTGAAGTTGTCTTCCTGAGCGGCGGCCACCTCGGCGAGGTTCATGTGCTCGAAAAGAAACTGGATATCCTCGTTGTCGTTAAAGAAATTCGCCATGATCGCTTTCCAGAGTGATCGGCTGAACCGTTCGCGTCACGCCGCCGGCGGATCGCGGAAGTCGGCCGACGGTTTTACTTCGCTCGCTCCTTGATCGCCTTGATCATCAGGGGGATGACCTTGTGCAGATCGCCGACGATCCCGTAATGGGCCACGCCGAAAATCGGCGCGTCTTTGTCCCAGTTGATGGCCACGATTTTGGCCGACTCTTCCATGCCCGCCCGGTGCTGCACCGCGCCGCTGATCCCGCAGGCGATATACAACGCCGGCCGCACCGTCGTGCCCGTCTGGCCGACCTGATGGTCCTTGCTGATGAAGCCGGCGTCCACCGCGGCCCGGGAAGCGCCCACGGCCCCGCCGATCGCGCCGGCCAGGTCGTGGATCAGCTGAAACGAATCCTTGTCGCCTACTCCGCCGCCGCCGGCAACGATGGTCCGGGCGGCCTTGAGATTCACTTTGCGCTGTTCGCGGTGCCGCTCGATCAGTTGGACGGCCGCGTCAAAATCGTTGAAGACAATTTTTTCGTCGATGATTTCGCCGGTCCGCTTGGGGTCTCCCTCGCCGAGGCGCATGACGCCCTCGCGGACGGTAGCCATCTGCGGCCAGCGGTCATAATTGATGATGGTGGCGATGATGTTGCCGCCGAACGCCGGACGGATCTGCAACAATAGGTTTTTGTGAACCTGTTTGCTCTTGGGGTCCGTGTAATCGCCGATTTCCAGATCGGTGCAGTCGGCGGTAAGGCCGGCCTTCATCTCCGACGCCACTCGCGGGGCCAGATCGCGACCGAGTGGAGTAGCCCCGTAGATGACAATCTGTGGTTTGTGCTTGGCGATCAGTTGGCACATGACGCGGGCGTAGGGGCCGGTGCGGTAAAACTCCAACTGGGTATCGTGGACGTGATACACCTTGTCCGCGCCGTGCGCGATCAGGCGATAGGTCAGCTCGCGAACGTTCCAGCCAGCCAGGACAGCGCCCATGCGTACCCCGAGCCGGTCGGCCAGTTCGCGGGCCTTGCCGCACAGTTCCAGCGAGACCTCGTTGAGGCTCTCGTCTTCCTGCTCAGCGAATACCCAGACTTCACCTTGACGATTGGGTTCGATCATCTATTAGCTCTCAGCTTTCAGTAGTCAACAATCAGCTTTCAGGGGTCAGCAATCAGCGGTCAGAACAAGCTTCATCGGACTGAATACTGATAGCTGACGGATGATAGCGATTTTCTATCCCAGCGTATGGTCCACGATCAGCTCGTGGATCATTTTCTTGACACCTTCTTCCGTGGGCGGGATCTCCGAAAAACCTTCCTTTTTCAACACGATGGACTGAATGCGATGCACCTTGGTGGGTGATCCGGAAACCCCGCACCAGGTCAGGTCGGCTTTGATGTCGTCCAACGTCCAATGCTCCATGAGCAGCCCGTCGGCCTTTAATGCCTCGACCCGCCGGACACGTTCTTGAGTCTGTTCTTTTTCACCAGCTTCGGGCATCCGGGCGGTTGTTTCCTTCGTGACTTCATCGAGTACCCGGGCCCGTTTGTAGCGCATGACCCTGCGAGCGGCCGCCGGCCTCGGTTCGTTGGCCGTATCCAATACGGACAGCAGCACCGGTAGCCGAGCCTGCAAGATTTCCCACCCGTTGCCCACGTTGCGACGAAGGCGGGCAGTCTTGCCGTCAAGGTCAACAAGCTGTTCAAAATAGGTAATCTGGTGAATGCCAAGTTTTTCGGCCATTTGCGGGCCGACTTGGGCAGTGTCTCCATCGATGGCTTGACGGCCGCAGAAGACGAAGTCGTAATTCCCGATTTTCTTGACGGCTTGGCTCAGGATATAGCTGGTGGCCAGGGTATCGCTACCGGCGGCCCGTCGATCATTGACCAGGATAGCCCGGTCCGCTCCTCGGTACAGGCACTCGCGAAGAACCTCGCAAGCATTTAACGGACCCATAGTTATGGCCGTTACCGTTCCGCCGAACCGTTCGCGCAGGTCCAAGGCCGCCTCGAGGGCGTTGAGGTCTTCCGGATTGAAAACCGCCGGCAAGGCCGCGCGGTTGACCGTTCCGTCCTCCTTCATGGCCTGCCCGGTGATATTGGCCGTATCCGGCACCTGCTTGACACAAACAACGCTATGGTACGCCAAAGGTGAATCCTCACTCACGAAGAAATCATCATCAATACGGAAAGGCAGAACCTTAATAAACCGCTGTCCGCTCGTCAAGCATCAGGGTTGGTCCAATAACTCGAAGGGCGTGGTTGCAAGTGGTGTAAAGGCAGAAAAAGGCACGTCTCCGACGATGGGGGAGTACCAGTTCCGCCTCGGTCGGGCGAAACCGACCGGCCCTTGTGAGGAAATTATTTAAAGTAATTTTCTATGCAAAATTGTTACCCTTTGGGCAGAAAATGTGGTATACTTAGGATGCAACAGCCGAAGCGAACGGGTATTTCCGCTCTCGCGAGGGCTATGCAGCCCGAGCTTGAGGGCAATGAACCGTCAAATCTCGCGAAATCCGGGCTCCCCGGAAACGCAAAAATGTACCCTTCGCTTCGGCTTCATTATGCGCCCCATTACGATCACGTTTCCGACAGGCTGGATTCGCGAGGTTCGTACTTATCGCTTGTCGGACTTGTTTGCCGGATTTTCCCGAGATCCCCATGTCGCATTTTGCAGCAAGCGGCCCTGCTTGTCTTTACGCAGAAAACAAAGCTCACCATCGCAGGTAACATTCCAATCTTTTTGGATGATGGTCTGGCCTTTGTCGGCTTGAGGCTTGGCGCCAAGCGCATTTTCGATATCGATGGCGACGATCAGATCGCATCGCCCGTCTTGAAGGGTAACTTCGACCGCGACGTGGCTGTCGCCAAGAATCTCGCCGGTTTTGGTATGCAGCGGCAGGCGGCGAACGCGAACAATACTTGTCTTCTGCTCATAAGGTGCGATGAGGGAGACGAAAGTCGATGCCAGGGGGGCATCCTGCGATTGCCGTCGAACGAGAACGCGCGGTACCCAAGCCTCCTGAACGGAGTCGAAGAGCCCCGCGACAATCCACCCCTCGCAGATCGAGGCCGATGCATTCGAGGTAAGTTCGGTCAGGCGAAGATGTACGTTGCGACCCTCGGGAAGGTAGCCGTATCGGTCTTCAACCAGCCAATCGGCGGTCCACCCCTGCTTGGGTGAGGGGTCCGTCCGGAAGTTCCGCATAAACGTGTCGTGACCGAAATCATCTCCCGGCCGAAGATCAAGCCCCGTAGAGGTCACCGCGCCGAAATAACCGGTCATGAATCGAGCATGATCCTTACCCCCGACGACGCGGAAGATATCGAGCAGATAGGAATCTTCCTCGGAGATGTCCACGAAGGCGACGGTTCGCTCATATTGTTTTACGTCCTTGTACATCGCCGGACCGGACGTACGGATGGCCCGAAACCGATCGCCGATCGCCCAGAGGGTGCATTCGCCGGTCGTACGCACCTGGTTCTGCCCGTCGACGACGACCGTATTGTGGGCGGCGGTCATCGTGTACCAGCGGGCCCGCGGACTACCCCAACCGCCAAATTGCACCGGCGGGTAGCCATACTCAGGCATGAGATCAAGGCCCTTGGCGAACAGGCCGAGATTCATGCCGTCGGCGTGACCGTGGCCGCCGTGCGCATCGTAGTCGATCCAGGCCGCCCGGCGACTGTCGCCTTCGCCGGTGCGGAGCACGGCGATTCGCCACTCCCGTTTGTTAACACTGTCCAGTTTGGGGCGTGGACCATGCTTGGCGATAATCTCGGCCACCTGTTGTTGCATCGCTTGCGGATCGTCGATCAGGATGTCGTAGGGAAGGTCGTCGGTCCGGTCTCCGTTCTGTCGGTACATGATTTGGATAAAGGCCGGATCGTCGGTCAACTGGTACATTCTCCATAAAAATGTCCAGCCGGAGGAAAAGGTTGTATGCGGCAGCCAAGGCGAAAGCGTCGCGGGTCTGGCGAGACTCACGCCCGGATAGTCGGGATGCCGCTGGGCGAAGGCGCTGGAGTCACCCGACTGGGGATAGTAGGAGTCAAGACATTGCAGGTCGATGTGGAAGCGAAACATATCGTGCAACCGGGGATGGTGCCGATAGACATCCTCCAGGAAACTCGGCTCCAGATGGGATAAGAGACCCAGGAGCTCGGATATCGTGCGGGGGCCTATGGAGCTGTATCCGCATAAACCCTTTTCGCCGGTCACGCCGTCGACGGCTGTCGCCCGTTTCAGGATGCTGTCCAATAAGTCGTGTATTTCCACGCGATTGTGGGGCCAACCCAGGACCGCTTTGGCCAACAGTACGGCGACCTCCGTCGTGGGATAGTTGGAGCTGATTTTTCTTGCGTTCGTGATGGTATCGCCCAGGAGACGCTCCTCGATATTGCGTTGGATATCGGCGAAGTCGGCTTTGGGATTTTCGAGTTGGTATTGCGCGGCCTTGGCGGATAGAAACCGTACCAGATCATCGTCTTTTTTCAGGGCATCAAAAACCATGTCATATCCCAGGGCGATGGTGCGAAACTCCATGCAGGCATCGTGCCAGGTGGAGATGTAACCGCGATCGGCGCGTTGCTCGTAGACCCATCCCTGCTTGCCGAAATCATGGGTGGGGTACAGGTCGGCTACCCGGTCGAGGAGGATGCCGGCCTTGTGGGCGTAGCGTGGGTCACCGGTGAAGACGTAGGCGTTGGCCAGCGCGGCGATACCGTTGACGATCAATTGCTTCCAGTGGCCGTAAATCAGATAGCACCCGACGAACCGCCAGCGTTTTTCGCCCGCGACATAACCCGTGCCGTCGTCGACCCCGAAGCCGCGCAGGGGATCGTCCGGGTCCGGGTGATCGGCGTTGAAGAGTAGCTCGCGATCAGCCCGTTTCGGATCAAAGACACCGTGCTCGTCCAGACCGGACTTGTAGAAGGCATGAAAATCGTTCTTGGGGAACAGTTCCCTGCAATGCGGGCAACCGAGCTTCCAGGGGTGATTCAATGCATCGATTTTCCAGTTGTACATCGGTACGTCCTTGCCGCAGGCCGGGCAATGGCCGTTGGACCAGACCATCCACGAGCGCTCGATGGTCGGGCCAAACATCATCGCCCAGAGCTCATCGTCGGAGTATCTGGTGAAGGGTTCGGCCGCCTCGACGATGCGGTCCCTGATTTGCCTGACCCATTCGTACCGCTGGGTGTTGGCTCGCGCGTTGGCGATCAGCGCGGCGGGAAACAACGAACTGGTTGATTTCGTGGGAGGGGTCGCGGGATTGTTCTCCGCCAGGGTCGGCGTGCAGACGCAACCGAATACAATGGAAAACAATATCTTTGTAAGTTTCATCGCTACCTCCTCCCCGTGGTGTATATCGCGGTTAGTCACAAAGCGGTTTCCTTGTTGATGAGCCAGGATTTGCCGCTATTCGATTCTTGTCACTTGGGCGCATCCTCGCGGAGCATGGGCACGAACCGGACGGCGGTGACGTGGGTGGTCCTTCGTTTACCGTCAGGGGTCTTGTTAATGACCATCAGGTGTTGGGTCTGATGCGCGGGGCCAAGGGGGATGACAATGCGCCCGCCGGGCTTGAGCTGTTGCCAGAGGGCCTCGGGTATCTCCTCCGCGGCGAAAGTGACCATGATGGCGTCGAAAGGGGCCTCCTCGGGCCAACCCCAGAATCCGTCCGAGCGGCGGGTCCGCACATGCGTATAGCCTTGTTCATGCAGAACTTTCCGGGCCTGTTCGGCAAGCGGGGCGATGATTTCGACGGTATACACGTGCGGAGTGATCTGGCCCAGTACCGCCGCTTGATAGCCCGAACCCGTACCCACTTCCAACACCTTCGAGTCGCGGGTTATCTGTAACAGCTCGGTCATCAGGGCGACGATGTAAGGTTGGGAGATGGTCTGCTCATGACCGATGGACAGGGGATGATCGAAGTAGGCCCGCTTGATATCCTCGGGCGGAACAAATGCATGGCGGGGCACCATGCGCATGGCTTCGATGACGGCTTTATCGGTTACCGGAGTCCGGCCGTCACGCGGACGGGCGATCTGCGTGTCCACCATGCGATGTCGTGCGTCGATAAATTGGGCGGCCGCGGGGGGAATCGGTGGGCGCCAGTCGTTGGCCGGTTGTGAGGTCGGCGCGCTACTGGTGGCCGGCTGGCTGGTTGGCGAAGGTACGTCGCCTAGGAAATCACTGCTTCCAGGGGGCTCCCCGTCTCCGGAGCAACTTATCGTGTTTAAGCTTCCCATCATGATGAGTCCCAGCAAAATGTAAGGAAATGTTTGCCGCACGTGCATGGTGCACCTCGCCCGAAAAGGTCTCCTTCTATTTCAACACCAACGGCCGCCAAGGGCAAGTGATTATTCGGCCATGGAGAGGGGTGTCGAGGTGGCCGTGAGGGCTATCCGGCCGCAAGGGCTTCCGACATTTCCATGAGATCCGTGTCGGACGAGGTCAGCCAGCGCACCCAGGCCGCCGGTTGCGTGGGCAGGGTATGAAATTGCCAGGTGTCGCCAAGAAGGCTTGGAAAGGATTTATCCACGGGTCCGCTCAATAGAACGACACCTTGGCGTTCCCGTGTCAGGCCGGCGGCGACCAGAGTGCTCAGCGTCTCCACTTGGGCGGCCGGCTCATCCACGTGGGCCAGATTCAGGAGCATGGGAATCTCCGACGGATATTCGGATCGACCCGTCCGTTCGAGGGGGATCAACTCCTCCGCGCGCACGTGACAGAATGCCTTGATGAGATCGAACGAGGGGCTACGGGGCGCGAAGTAAAGCAGTCGGCCGAGCGGGCGATGTTTGTAAACATACGCCCGACTGGCGGATTGGGGGAAGAGATAGACCAGTTCGGTGGTCAGTTCCGCCATGATTTTGCGGGCGTCGGCCATCAATTTTTCCGCCTGAAGATTGGCCCGATCAAAGGCATCGAGGAATTCGTCGGCCAGGGTGGTCAGGCAGGTTAATGGTGGATCGCCGGGGAAAATCGCGTCGGCGACCTGGTCGGCGGCCTGAACGATGAGGGACATGACGCGGGCCGATCCGCTCAGGGGCTGGCCCATGATTCCCGGGACATGGTGGATATGGGCGACACTGCGAAGCAGACCAGGCAGGTTGAAATGGCGCATGGCCCAGTCGGCGATCTCTCCGTGATGTGTTCCGATCAGGCGTTTTTCCCAGACCGGGTGGATGGTGTCAATCGATCCGGCGGCGGAGAAGAGGGCCCCGTAATGTTTCGGAAATTGGGTGGCCAGTATGTAATACCCAAAGTCGTGGAGCAGGGCGGCACTGATGGCCTCGCCGGGTTTGTTCAAACCCAGCATTTTGGACAGTTGGCCGGCGATACGCGCGGTCGCCACGCTGTGGATCCAGAAGCAGCCTGGATCCCACAACCCGGCAAGATTATATTCCAAGGGCCAGACGGTCTCGGCCAGCTTGGCGAATTCCCGCATACCCAGTACTTCGGCGGCCTCGTGGACATCGGCCAGACCGTCGAGGTTGTGATCGAGATTCATGCGTCCGGCCCGGCTGAGAACGGCGGCCATTATCATCGGGTCGCGCATCGCGATATCCGCGATATGTCGGGCTTCCTGGTCGCGGGCGCAGGGAGTGGTAACCGCCTCGTTGATGCTGAAGGCGAATGCCGGCGGATATTCCATGTTCTGCAACGCCTTGAGCACCTGTTCCTCGGTCAGCTTTTCCAGGCCGATCGGCGCGTCCGCCGCCTGATGGGCCGGGCTTGCCCCGGCGGACGCCCCGCGGGCCGAAAGGCGACCTTGGGTCGCGCGGACTTTTTCCAGGAACTTATCGATCTGAAACCCCTTGCGCAGGAACCAGGCCGAGGCCCCGGACTGAATGGCATCGTAGACTTCTTCCTCCTGGTGGGGGTTGGCGAAGATCATGACCGGAATGGTTTGGGTTGCGGACTGTTTTTTGATCTGGCGAAGGGCTTCAAGGGCTTGGCTCTGCCAGAGCAGGCCGTCCAGAATAATCAATGCGGGTTGGTGGTTGCCAGCCTGGTCGAGCACCTCGCGGATCGAGGCGGCCTCGATGACCGAAAAGTCCTCCGCGCCGAGAACCTGGCCGAGCAGTTTACGCTCCGCGTCACAGGGATTCGCGATTAGGATCTTGGCCGCCATGACTTATCCACCCGAACGAATGACCTATAACCGCAAGCACCTTTGCCCTCTTCCGGAGCCCGGGCGAGGCTCGGACATCGTCGTTGTGGGAACTGGATGACCGGCATGGAGCCTCGATGCCCTTGGGCGTATGCCGGTCTGGGAGGAAATCATGCGCTGCAAGCTGAGCGGATCGTGACTGATTGGGCATGTCGAGGCTTCATGACTACACCTCTACAAATTAAAGCCGGTTTGGGCCTGCTTGATAATCGGCATCGTTCGGCTCAAATTCCAGCATTAGAACATAATATATGATGCTTCATGAGTGATATGGGGAATGTTCCCTATTTGCCGGAGCCTCCTATCGTGTTTATGGGGCGGATTGTTAGCGACTGGCTTGTTTGGGTTATTCGACATTCATTTTGGTAGACTTCCTGGCGCATGGAGATCTTCTTTTATCGGCGTGGGGCGAATCGCTTGTGCCTCCCAGGGCGGGGCGGGGTGGCGAGCCATGCTGGCGCGGCGAGGATAGGCCGGGTAGAATTATCGCGAGAGGGTTAGAGGAAGGTTTGAGCGATGGTCTCATGAGACATTCATTCAGGAGGTAGAAATCATGCGAAGGATCCTATTCGGCGGGATGGTGGCGCTGGTTGTTGGCGTGGTTTTGGGGCAGGATTCCGCGGACAAAACGGTCGTCCGGCGACCGAACATCCTGTTGATTCTGACCGACGATCATTACGCGCGGGCCCTGGGTTCGATCAACCCTGAAGTCGTTACCCCTCACCTGGATCGTTTGGCCCAAGAGGGCCTGTGTTCCCTTCAGAACTATATCACTTTTCCGGTATGCCACTCGTCCCGCTGCACGATTCTGACCGGCCGCTACCCCAGCGCCCATCGGGCCTGGCAGAACGGCCTGCTCATGCGCGATTCGGAAGTTACGCTGGGCGAGGCCCTGACGGCGGCCGGCTACCAGACCGCGGCGATCGGAAAGATGCACTATCGAAGCGAAGGCCAGACCCAGGGTTTCGCCCACGTCTGGAACGAGGATGATTTTCAGCCGATCATGCGGGCCCGGAACATCGAAAATCATGTAACGTGGGACCGGCCGAAGCAGTTCATGTACGAGGTCGGGATTCTACGCCTGCCGGCGGAGGAAACGATCAACGGTTTGATTACTCGTAAGGCCGTCGAATGGCTCGATGAGCATGCAACGCGGCAGCCCTGGCTGTTGATTGTGTCCTATCCGGCGCCTCATGCGCCGACGATCCCGACGGAAAAATACGCCCGGATGTACGATCCGGAAAAGATTGCCCTTCCGCCCAACGTCAAGAATTATTTCGACAAATCGGTTCCGTGGTATCCGGGTTGGGTGGCCGACCGCCGCTTCTCGGATGAGGAATTACGACTGTTTCTTGCCCGCTATTATGCCCTCGTGACCCAAGTGGACGACCATATCGGGGATGTTCTGGATACTCTCGGACGCAAGGGCTTGCTGGACGAGACCATTGTGATGTTCGCCGGCGATCAAGGCGACCTGGCCGGTGAGCACGGCGGAGTAGGCAAAGGTGCTTTCTTTTATGAGGCCGAGGCCCGATTTCCGCTGATCGTCCGTTATCCGCGGCTGATACCGGCGGGGCGGGTGACCAGCGCGCTGGTATCCCAGGTCGATCTGATGCCCACGTTGCTCGATCTGGCCGATGTGCCCATCCCGATCGGCGTGCAGGGTGTATCTCAGACTCCGGTATTTCTCGGCGAGCAAAAGAGCGTGCGCGACGCCTGCTTCGGCGAGATTCAGCGGATCAGCAAGTATATCCGCACCGAGCGGTACGCCCTGACCTGGTACCGGGAGAAAGGCGGGGAGCTTTACGATCTGGTCGAGGATGCACATGAAACGCGGAATGTTTTTAACGATCCGGATCATGCGCCGATCGTACAGGATTTGATGCGCCGACTCATCGACTGGAGTATCGAGAAGGAGGACATGTCCACCCCCGTCGGCCATGCTTACAGCCCACAACTGATTAAGGGTCGTAACGACTATCGCCTGCAACAAAAGGTTCACCATCCGGGCTTGTCGGTTGAACCGGGACCGGAAACTCCGTAAGAGTATTCACGATCAATAGCGAAATCGATAGAATCCCGTAACAAGCCGGAAGGGCGGATGGTAGGTTTGGTTATACAGGGATAGATTAAACATGACCCAATGGTATGAGGCGCTCTTTGCCAATTACGGCCGAACCTACGATAAGGAATCCTTTACGCAGGGAACCGTGGGCGAAGTCGATTTCGTGGAAAGGGAGCTTGGGTCTGATCGCACGAAGCGGATTCTGGATATCGGTTGCGGCACGGGCCGCCATGCCATCGAGCTTGCCCGGCGCGGTTATCGGGTGACCGGCTTTGACCTGTCCGAGGCACAGCTTCGGCGCGCACGGGAAAAAGCGGCCGAGGCCGGCGTGGTGGTCGAATTTGAACAACGGGACGCAACCCGGCCGCACTTCAACCGGGAATTCGACGCGGCTATCATGTTTTGCGAAGGCGCGTTCTCTTTGATGGAGACCGACGAGAAAAATCACGCCATCCTTCGTCATGCCGGCGCGGCCTTGCGCCCCGGCGGCAAATTGCTGATGACCACGCTTAATGCCCTGTTCCCGCTGTTTCACTCGGTCAAGGATTTTCTACAGGCCAACGAGACCGGCGGCACGGCCATCGGTAAGTTGACCTTCGATCTGATGACGTTCCGCGAACGCGTCGAGTTGACCTTCACCGACGATGCGGGCCAAACCTGGACGATCAAGACCAACGAGCGCTATTACACGCCGCCCGAAATGCATTGGCTGTTACAGACCGCGGGGTTCGCCAAGGTGGACATTTTCGGCGGTCGTCTCGGCCAGTTCAGCCGCGAACATGCCCTGACGCCCGAGGATTTCGAGATGTTGATCGTGGCGGTTAAGGGGGAGTGATTTTTTGCAGGGGCGGAATGGGTCGGCCCATTGATGGTTATACTCTTGTTCGTGTATCGGGCGGATGTTCTGTTACGTGGCGGGTTTTATTGCCTTCGCATCGTTTTTCTTACTCCGTACCTCGCTAGCGCTTCGGGCTGGTAGCCTTGCTGGCGCTTGCTACTCTGCGAAGCACGAGTCGGGCTGGTGTCCTTGCTAGCGCTTGCTACTCTGCGAAGCGGCGCTTCGCTGCGAAGCACGAGTCGGGCTGGTGTCCTTGCTGGCGCTGCGGGCTGGTGGGGGGGAGTCGGGAGTGGTGGCGACAGCTTCCTCTTTGGGTTTCGGGGCGGCGGCGTAGACGGCGTAGAGGAATTCGATGCGCTGGTCGCCGCTGATGGTTGCCCGTTTCAAGAGATCGAGGATGTAGTTCTGAGTGAGTCGCTCGTTTTGCTCGTCTTGAATCCGGGTGATGATCTGTTCCTGGGCTTCTTCAAAGCTCAAGCGCTGCGCGGGGGTGAGCTTTCCGCATTTAACGATGAACATAGACTGGTCGGTTTCCGTGATTTCGCTGATCTGGCCCTCCCGCTGGGTGAACAGCACCTCGGCGGCCTTGGCCCAGCGGCCGGTGAGCGAGCCCGGAGTGATCTCGCCCCAATCGCCGCCAAACGCGCGACGGATACCTAACGAATGCGCTTTCGCCACCTCGGTAAATTCGATGCCGCTGTTTAATTCCGCGCGGGCCTTTTCGAGCCGCTGTCGGGCTTGAATACGAGCGTCGGCCTGCTCCGCGGCGGTGGCGTCCTTGGGCAACTTGCCGAGCAGCTTTTCATAGGGCACGTCGATCAATAGCATTTGTGCCCGGGCCGGCCGGCTGAATTGGTCCAGATGGTCTTCGTAGTATTTCAGCATCTCCCGACGGGGTGGGGTGGTCAGCAGCGGTTGAAAGCGCTCCCGGAGAAAGGCCAGGACCATCACCTGCCGCCGGTAAAACTCCTTGCGATCTTCGAGGGTCAGGCCCAATGATTTCAAGTGGTTCTCATAGCGCACCTGGCTGCCGCCGAAGCGATGATTGACGGTCGCTTTCAGCAGGCGGTCGGTTTCCTTGTCGACGGCCTCCTTGGCCTTGTCGCGATAGTCTCTTTTAGCCTCCTGGTAAACCAACAGTCGGCTGATTTGTGCATCCAATTCTTTCTGGACGGTCCGAAGGAAAGCATACTGATATTGACCGGGGCTTAGGGAAACGGCCTGCTGCCGGAGCTGATCGATGATCGGTTCGAGCAGCTCCTGCACGGAGATGGTGTCGCCGTTGACAAAGAGAATCGGGCTGCCGATGGGGCCGCTGCCGGTGGCGATGGCTCGCAGAATGACCTCATCGTCCGGTTGGGTGGCGGTGGTTGAGTCGGAAGGCGCCGAGGTCGTACCCTGCGTACGATTGACCTGCGGATGGTAACGCGGGGTGTGGGCGGCCTGGTGATCGGCGAATTTTGGGCCGACCGCCTTCTGTTCGCAGCCCACGATAGCCACGGCCGGCAATAGAGCGAGAAGGTGGACAAGTCTGCTTGGAGTACGCCCGAAATAACCAAAGTACCGGCGAGATGCCACTACCAAACCGGTCAGCTTCGAGGCCATACCAGTTTGGGTATGCGATTGCATTAGATAAATCGTTTTGCTCATCCGGTCGGCATTTTAGGGGTGGCCGTGGCTGGCCGCAACATGCGCCGCAGGACGGCCAACAATGTGGGCGTCTCAAAAAAGGCGTCCGTCAAGCGCAGATGCACGGTGTGGCCGTCGGCCATGCGCGCCGAGCCGGGCGAGTTGCTAAAAATTGGCTGGACGGCGGCCAGTTCATCCACGGAAAAAACCAGGTCGGGTGGCTGGCGGGTGATCGAGCGGATGCGATAAGGTTGGGCGAGAATGCGAATCTCCGCGAGTTGCAGCAGGGTTTCCACGATCGGCGGGCAGGGGCCGAAGGCATCCTTCAAATCGCCGGCCAGTTGCTCGATCTCGGTCATGGTCCGGCACTGGGTGAGGCGGCGGTAGACCTCCATTCGTTGCCGGTCGGAGGCGATATAGGCGCGGGGGACGTGGGCGGGGACATCCAGTTCGAGATGTACCGGCCGATACGGATCGGCGGGTTCGTTTTTCAGCCGGCGGACGGCCTGGTCCATCAACTGGCAGTACAACTCATAACCGACGGCCGCGATGTGCCCGCTTTGCTCGGGTCCGAGGATATTGCCCGCCCCGCGGATTTCGAGATCGCGCATGGCGATGCGGAAGCCGGCCCCAAGGTCGGAGTATTCCTCGATGGCTTTCAGTCGGCGTTCGGCGGTTTGGGTGAGCGTGCGGTTAGGTGACAGAAAGAGGTAACAATACGCGCGATGCTTGTAGCGGCCGACTCGCCCGCGAAGCTGGTGCAGGTCCGCCAGGCCGAAACGATCGGCCCGATCGATCAGGATGGTATTGCAATTCGGAATGTCCAAGCCGGATTCGATGATGGTCGTGCAGACCAGTACGTCGGCCTCGTGCCGGATGAACCGGACCATGACCTCTTCCAATTCGTGCTCCCGCATCTGGCCGTGACCGATCAGAATCCGGGCCTCGGGTACGATTCGCTGTATCGCGGAGGCGAAGGCCTGAATGTCGTAGGCGAGGTTGTGGACGAAGTAAACCTGCCCGTCGCGATTCATTTCACGCAGGATGGCCTCGCGGATCAGGTTTTCATCCCAGCGGCAGACTTGGGTGGCGATCGCCCGGCGGTCGAGCGGCGGGGTGGCCAGGGCGCTGATGTCGCGAATACCGAGCATGGCCATGTGCAGCGTGCGCGGAATCGGCGTCGCGCTCATGGTCAACACGTCCACGGTGGCGCGAAACCGTTTGAGCCGCTCCTTGTGTTCGACTCCGAAGCGTTGCTCCTCGTCGATGACCAGCAGGCCGAGTTCCTTGAAGCCCACGTCCTTGCTCAGCAGACGATGGGTTCCGATCAGGATGTCCACTTGGCCTTTACGGGCTTTTTGAATGATATCAGCCTGCTGTTTTTTCGTTTTGAAACGGGAGAGGCATTCGACGGCAAAGGGATAATCCGCCATCCGTTCGCGGAAAGTGCGTTCGTGTTGCTCGGCCAGCACGGTGGTCGGCACCAGGACGGCTACCTGCTTGCCGTACTCGATGACCTTGAACGCCGCCCGCATGGCCAGTTCGGTTTTGCCGTACCCCACGTCGCCGCAGAGCAGACGATCCATCGGCTGCGACTTGCCCATGTCGCGTTTGATATCGGTTAGGGCGGTGAGCTGGTCGGGCGTTTCGGTGTAGATGAAGCTGCCCTCGAACTCCTTCTGCCAGGTCGTGTCGGTCGGATAGGCGGTGCCGGCCTGGGTGGCGCGGGCGGCCTGGATGCGCAATAATTCGGCGGCCAGATCGGTGACGGATTCGGCCACCCGCTCCTTGGTTTTGGTCCACCGGGTACCGCCGAGCTTGCTGAGTTGCGGCCGTATCCCGCCGGCCCCGATGTATTTCTGGACGAGGTCGATCTGACTGACCGGCACATGCAGGCGGGCTTTTTCCGCGAATTCCAGGGTGAGATATTCCTCCTGCTTGTCGCTTTCGCCCTTGCGCATGGTGCGCATGCCGTGGAAGCGGGCGATCCCGTGGGTGATATGCACCACATAATCGCCGACGTTCAGATCCAGCCAGGATTCGATCGGCCGGGCCGCATGGGCCTTGCGGATACGCCGTCGCTGCAGGTAGCGGTGGAAGACTTCGTGATGGCCGAGGACGGCCAGTTCGCCGGCCGGCCAGTCGAAGCCGTGATGCATCAGACCGACGGTCAGATGCAGCCGCGGCGGTAGCGGGCCGAGCGTGCCGGTGTAGAGTTCCACGAAACGCTGCCGCTCGGGTTCGTTATCGCAGTACAGAACCACGTCACGCCGCTGGGCGAGCTGGCTGAGTTCGTCCAAGGCTTCGGCCGCCTTCGTTTCAAAGCGGGCCAGGCTCCGCACGCCGAAGTTGAACCGATGATCGAGGCCGGTGGCGGGTAGATGACACAAGTGCAACTGAGTGAACGTGCCGGCCCGTTGAAATAGTTTGTCGACGGGCATGACGCCGCGCGGCTGAGCCAGTCGGTTCCAGAACGTGCGGCCCAAGTCCTGGATTTCGGCGGGCTCGGCCAGGGCGATGATGGTCTCGGGCGGAAGATAGGACAGGAAATTCGTGATGCGAGCATCGCCGGGTGATTTACGGCCTTTTCCAGCACCCGGCAGGCCGGGAACGCGGATCGAATCGAATTCCTGCTCGGATCGTTGCGTGCTGACCTCGAAGCGGCGGATGGATTCGATCTGCTCGCCGAAGAAGTCGACACGGTAGGGTTCCGTTTCACCTGGCGGGTATATGTCGAGAATCTCGCCGCGCAGGGCGAAATCGCCCGGTGTCTCCACCTGGTCGAGACGGGTATAGCCGTGGGCGATCAGCCAATCCGCGAGCTTGAGCGGATCATGCTGCTGATCGACGGCCAGGGTCAGCAGTTCGGCGGCCAGGGCTTCCGGCGCGGGCACGGCCTGCATGAGGGCCTGGACGGGCGCGACGATGATACGATCGTTGACTTTTGTACTGTTGTTTTTTTCGTGGTCGAGACGGGCGCACAGGCCGATACGTTCGGCGTGAATTTCCTCGCCGGCCGCCCCTTCGCCGGGAGCGGATTCGAAAGCGGTGAGCATCTCCGGGGTTCGGCCGACGAACAGTTCAAGCTCGTCGCGTACTTCGTCGGCCTGCTCGAGGTGGGCGGTGACATAGAGCAAGGGACGATCGAGGGTGCGGGTGAGTGCGCCGGCCAAGATGGGCGCATAACATCCCCACAGCCCGTCCGCGATGGCCACCCCTCCGTCAGGTTCGACATCCTCGCCGATCCGTCGATCGGCACGGGACGTTTCCATTTCGCGAATCCGGGCCAGCAGGGCACGAAAAGTGCCGTCGCCGCTGATTCGCTCGACGACTTTAAGCACGAGATTATGGTAGCGTTTCCCGGCGGAGTGGGCCAGTCCATGAGAGGGAAAGAGTGACGGAGGGATGGAGGGACGGAGACGGGGTGCCCCACTCATCGCGCAGCGATGGGTGGGGGCGCGATGATCGATTGCGCGCATAAGCGCCAAAGTCATGGGAGATCGCGAACCCGGCGAGACAGCGTTCAGGATTCAGTGTTCAGCGGTCAGCATCGATAGGTATCACGATTGCGCTCATCGCGAACCCACCCATCCCGGAGTACCGGGATGAGTGGGGCACCCGTTCTTACGGCTCTCCCACCAATTTTATGGATGCGGCTGACAAATTTTGATGCCGCATTCGGGGCAAATTCCGGAAACGTTGCCGGTCAGGTTATAGGCGCAGTGAATACAGAGCCCTCGCTTCCGCCGCCGCCGACGAACAAGAGGACCATGGAAGAGAAAAAAAAGAACAGGATAGAGCAGAAAGAGTACGAACGGAGCCCACAGCGGAATACATAATACGTTCATGAGCATCCCACTGTAGGTCAGGACCATGGGTGTTGTTGCACTGGGATCGGAACGAACGAAGATTGCCTGACTCTGCCTCCATCGAAATACGACGCCGTTGAATACTCGATGAAAGGTTTGCCCTGTTCCTGTGTAGTTGGTAGTCCAGAGATGCAAAAATGTCCCATTCGCGAAGCTGGTTCGTGGCGAGGCCGTCAGCCCGGTATAGTCGTTGGGGGTAACGAATACGGGCCAGAAATCCTTGTTCAAGGTGAGTCCTTGCCTTTTTCCCCGGCACACAATCTCGCCACGGTAACTGGCTACGCCGATCACCAGGGTAGCCAGAGCAAGCAGCAGGCAAAGTGCGATAACCATTTTGTGGATCATGTTGCTTCTCCTTATTCGTGATAGATTCTTGGAAAAACAAAAAGGATGACAATATTTTATCCCTGTTAAGCCCTTTATTGTCGATCCGTTTTGCAGATCTGGAGCAAGCGTAACGAAGGTCAAAAGAATAGGCAACAGACATATTCGTCGGGGTGGCCCATCGCTCAGCGATGGGTGGGGGCGCGATGATCGATTGCGCGCATAAGCGCCAAAGTCATGGGAGATCGCGAACCCGGCGAGACAGCGTTCAGGATTCAGTGTTCAGCG
>CAZXSA010000019.1:0-34772 GCA_964642815.1 uncultured Planctomycetales bacterium
GGAAGTCGAATTGCCGATCGCGACGGGGATGGTGCATACGGTCATCCCCTCGATAGCCCGAAGCGTGAAAATTGGAGCCGCCTTGCGAAATGTCGGAACATTGCGCGGGGATGAAAACGCCGGCATCTTCGGAATTCGCGGCCCGGCGCCGGCGATGATCCCAATGGAGGTAACCATACACGACATACGCGGATCGCGGTCTTATCGCTATGAAATCCTCCAGGAACGGGGGATGACCGCGTTGCTGAGCGCGACGGGCTTGCTGGAAAGCATCTATGCCCATCATTCGCCGCCGGAAGAACATACCATCCGCTATGCCATGGAAATTGAGTTCGAGCAATACGGCGCGTTTCGCACCAGCAATCTGACCAGCCAGGACGACGGAATGTCGGCCCAGATGGATTTGTATCTCCCGATCCGGTCAATGATGAACGCTCCTTTTGGCAAGGCCCGCCTGAAAAAGTGCCGGGTGGAACTCACCATCGAGAAAGGCGCCCGCCAGGCCATCATCGACGACGTGCAACTGTCTAAAACAACTTACAAGCCGGGGGAGACGATAACCGCCCGCATTCGTTTCCGGCATTACCGCCAGGATCCCATGCTAACCTCGGCGGATTTCACGCTGACCTTGCCGGACAACCTTCCGGACGGGAAATACGAACTGCTCGTCACCTCCGTTTACGGTCATCTGCGGGCGCTGGCGGAGGAGAAACCCCACCTGCTCCTGGCCCGTACACCGGAACAACTTTTGGCCGCGCTCAACCTGATTGCCGATTATCCCGGAAACCGTTTGTATATGCGGCTCCGTCTGCCCAAAGGCGGCTTGGCCATCGATCAAACGGAGATGCCCGAACCGCCTTCATATTGGAAGCGTATTCTGACCGAATCGAAGAACAGCGATGTGCGGCCCTATCTGGAAAGCCTCGTGGGCCAGCATGAAACGACCTTCGCGGTCGAAGGTGGCCAGGGTTTGACCATCGTCGTGGACCGGCGGGCCGACCAGTAAGCTCGACGAGGAACAGGATCATGGGCAACCATCAGGGAATGAACAAGATCAGTCTGGTTTATTCTGACATAAAGGATTCAAAACGTATGAAAAACGTATTTCTTTCAGCGGTGGCCTGCATGCTGTGCGGAGCCGCGATCGCGGCGGCGGTGGAAAGCAAATGGGTCAAGCACGACCAACCGAAGCCATTCGCCGCCGGCAAACTGGAAAACGTGATCGTGACCTCGCGAGGCGAGGTTGAGCTGGCCCGCGCAATGAAAAAACTCGATGAACTCAAGGAAAAAACGGACGTGGTCAATGCCCTGGCAATGGCCGGCGATGGGCGGATTTATGCGGCCACCGGCCCACGGGGCGTCATTCTACGGCTCGACGGCGAAAAAGTGACGGAGTTCGCCACCCTCCCGGGCGGTGGCACGATTTTCTCGCTCCTGTTCACCCGGGAAGGACATTTGCTGGCCGGCACGGGCGGCGGCAATCAGGCCAAGATTTATATCATTGATGGCACGGGCAAGGTCCGCGTGTTCTACGAACCACCCGATGCTCGATACATCTGGGCAATGGTCCGCGGAGAAAAAGGGGAAATCTATGCGGCGACCGGTATCGAAGGCCGCTTGTTTGTGATCGACGCGGACGGAAAGAACGGCAAAGTCCTGGCCGACATGAAACCCAAAAATCTGCTCTGTCTGGCCATCGGGCAGGACGGAATGCTGTACGCCGGCACCGATGAGGAGGGCTTGATTTGCCGAATCAATCCTCAAGACGGCCAAGTCTACTATCTGTACGACGCCAAGGAGCCGGAAATCAGTGCACTGGTTTTGGATGACGAAGGAAACCTGTACGCGGCGACGGCCGATGCGGAGAGCGCCAGGCCTGGCCGACAAATCGCCGACAAGCCAGCGGGAAGGCCGGAAACGACCCCCTCTCAACCCGCCGTGGATCAGCCGCCGGCCAGTCAACCTGAGCCGGCCTCATCCAAACAACAGGCCGCGGATGACAAGGAAAACGATAAATCATCCGTATTGGCGGCCATGCGCCGACAGAATAATGTGGGACGCCCGGTAGCGGCCCAATCATCCGCCAAGGAAGGCAACGCCATCTACCGAATTGATAAAGATGGATTTGTGACCGAGGTGTTTCGTGAGCCGGTAATGATCCTGGCCATGACCGAACATGAGGGCACGATTTACGCGGCGACGGGTAATGAGGGACGGATTTTTTCGATCGAGCCGGCCGGGGAAAGGCATATCATGCTGAATAAGCTGGAATCCGCCCAGGCGACCTGCCTTTTGCGTCTGCCGGACGGTAAACTCATGGTCGGCGCGGCCAACGTGGCGGCCCTGGTCAGCATCTCCCCGGACCACGCCACCAAAGGCATACTAACCAGTGAGGCGATTGATGCCGAACAGATCGTACGCTGGGGACAAATTCAGTGGGATGCATCCATCCCTGAGGGTACTAAACTGACCATCGCCACGAGAAGCAGTAACGTTCAGGATGTTGAATCTCCTGCGTGGGAACCATGGTCCCAGGAACTGGATGCGACCAACGCCAGGCAAATTCCTTCTGTAAGTGCCCGGTTTCTCCAATATCGACTGACCCTGGAAACCACCCTGCCGCAGGTCACGCCGGTACTCCGCAAGGTGGAATACGCCTATATCGAGGAAAACCAGGCCCCCCGCATCACCATGCTACAGGCCCTCTCCGCCCAGGAGGCTGCCCAAAGGCCGGACACGCCGCCCAAGGTCAAAGCCATGGCTGGCGGCGGACGCGGTTCGGACGAGAGCGAACCGACCCCCGAATATCATTGGGTGGCCTTGTGGCGGGCGGACGACCCCAACAAGGATCAACTGACTTTCGAGGTATTCTTCCGTCTGGTCGGCAACGATAAATGGATTCGGCTGGCCAAGGATGTCGAAGAGCTATTCGAGCTATGGGACACACGTACCGTACAGGACGGGCGCTATGAAATCCGGGTTGTGGCCAGTGATCGGAAGAGCAACCCGACCGGTACCGTCCTTACCGACGCCCGCATCAGCGATCCGATCACGGTGGATAACACCCTGCCCGATATCCGCATCGTCAACATGGAGCCGAAGGGTAAGGATCGGGTCCGAGTTCACGCCCAGTTGACGGATACGGCCTCCCGGATCAAGAACGCATTTTACAAGGTGGACAGTCAGGACGAATGGAAACCATTGGCCGCCGATGATGGGATTTTCGATTCCCGCAGTGAGGCGGTGACCTTTACGGTCGAGGATGTTGAACCCGGCCCCCACCTGATCTCTCTGCGGGTCAGTGATGAACAAGGTAATACCCGGTATGTCAGCCGGGAGGTGAGTGTCGGGAATTAAAACCAAGGAATCCGTTCGGTCCTAACCCATGCCGGCATAACGACTTCGGGGTCGGAAACAGAAAAACCGAATCCGAAAAATGGGGGCTGGAAATGAAACGCCGAATCCGTTAAACTACCCGCTCTGAAAATTATGGAGACAGAAAAGAGGTCTGAAAAGATATGCACTACCCGAAAAAAAACAGTAGGATTAAAAAGCTTCGCAAGCAGGGTTTTCGCGCCCGAATGCGAACCTCTAGCGGCCGTAAACTAATGAACCGCCAGCGCCGCAGAGGCCGACATACCGTGACCGTGACAAAATAACCGGCCGTCCCTTGTCCATTACCCTTATCGATACCTCACTTGGATCTGCGGAGGCTTTCTAACCGGAAGAGCCGTAAGGGATTATTCTTTCATTGATTAGCGCAGTTTACCTTCGTCGGACAGCTTCTGGGGCGTAATCGATAGACGTGGTCCGAAGCTTGCGGGGATTAAAAAAGGGCCCGACCGTCTGGCCGGGCCCTTGGGAGGCCGGTAAACCATACCGATCATGGACAGGTCGCCGTCTTGCCCAGATTAGCCTTGACCGCATTCTGGTCAAGGATGTTGATGCTGCCGCTGGCATCAACATCGTTCATGAAATTGGCCGCGGTAACCGGTTTGGCCAACTGACCCTTGACGCTGTTCTGATCCAAAATGTTCACACTTCCACTGGCATTGACGTCACCCTTGATCACCCGAACCCTGAAGGTGACGGGGGCCATGGGGCAGAGGCCGCTGGCGTCCGTGACTCCGCTCACGTTGATTACCCAACAGGCATTGTTCGTCGGCGCCGAGGCTAAAGTGGCCACCAGGGTGTCGTTCGGCACATTCGTGGAGGCCAGAGCATAACCCGCGATCGAACCACTGGACAGGGTCACCGAAGCACCGCCGATATTGATGGCCTTGTCGAACACGAACACCAGCCGATGCTCGGCAATGATGTTCTCAACCCGCGGCTCGATGGAATACGGAGGCGGGGCCATGTTGATGGCGATGCCGAAATCGCCCGCCGCGCCGTGCTTCATGACCGACGAGGCCGAGGTGATCACCGGCGGTGTACAATGAATGATAAGCTCCTCTTTCCAGGCCATGATGGCATCAACGTCATCAGGCAAAGGTTGTTGCAAGAGAGGAGCGGACCATCCGGTCATTAATGAATAGTAAATCATATTCGGATTCAGTCCGCCGGACTCGTTTACATTCGGCGTAAGCGGGTCATCGTCGTCAACGCTAAACAGCAGGGCGAGGGCAATCTGATTGCCCTGCGGTCCTTGATCGTATTCCAGCCAGACCAGTTCGATGGCGTCGAGATCCACGGCATCGGACAATCCAAGGTGAATCACGTCGTCAATCACCCGCACGGGTATACCACCCGGAACCCGTTCGTACACATCACCTGGATCCAGCCCATTTATAGCCTCGTGATCGGCGGTAAAGACAAGGTACGGACAGCAGGGTTGAGCGGGATCCTCTAAAACCGGGACGATATCCAACGCGTCAACGTCATCGTCCTCCTGCTTGCCGGCATCGGGGTTCGGCCCCAGATCCTGATGGACCGTAATCTCGTCCGCGTAAGGATTGAGACCCGTAAGAGGATAAGGCGGCATGAAAGCCATCGTGGTTCCCACGGTGACGCCCCAAACCTCGTCCTTGCCCATCGTAGTCCCATAGCTGCTGACTCCGGCCGGCGAGGGAACCATGACGGGAACGTCATTTGCCGGCCAGCCAAGGGCCTGATCGTCGTCATAGGAGACCGCCAGATACGTAGCCTCATGAACGCACCGCGAATAGAACTTACCGATGGGTATGGGCAGCGGAACCTGAGGTGGAATCAAGGTTCGCAGTGAGAAATCAAGCTTGTCATGCCCATCCAGATCGAAATAGTAAGGATATTGCTGTGGATTGCCCGTACCTACTGGCACACGCGTAGCCGGAGGTATCATCAGGTCGGGCGGATTGGGATTCGGATCAACGCCAAATATGGTCACATCATCCGTTTCGCCATCCCGACCGCCGGGCACCATCGGTGGTACGACCGGCGGTCCCTGCCACACGTAAATGTCGCCGGGGTCGAAGCCCTCATCGCCATCCATCTGGGGATCGCTTAGTTCCTTGTCCGAACCGATATCCAGCGAAAATTCGCGGGAATAATCGGTCAACTCCTCGCAAACTTCATCAGTACCGTTTCCGTTCAAATCGCCGAGGCAGACCGAGCCGGCCCCCTTCGGTTCGCCCAATAACACCGCACGGCAATAATCGGGTAGAACATTTTGGCAGGTTCCGTCCGGCAAACAGCAAGCCTCCGGTTGCTGGAGAACGAGGCACTCAATTCCCTGGTTGCACACCGTGCCCAGACCCTGCGGGACACCCTGCATGGTCAGACATTGGCTGGGCGGCAGGTCGATGCATGTGCCGTCATCCAGGCAACAGGCTTGCGGATCATTGGTGGCCTCATGAATATGCCAGACCCACTGTTCCTCCGGTTGCCCGTTATTGTTGATAAAACTAATTTGTTGTCGGGCAAGAAGAACACCACCGAAAGGAATGGTGATCGGCGTTACCGGCCTTGGTTGACCCGGTTGGGCCACTTCAAGAAAAACATCGAAAAAGCTGTCCGGAACCATGTACAATGGTTTTCCCGGAGAGACATTCTCCCCATCTCCGCGGAGCACGGGCACCCAAGGGAGGGTTTCCTGAGCTCCGCCAACCCTGAGTTCGTCCAGCCAATTGGGCCCTAACTGGTTTTCCAAGCCGCCCGGAGGCAAAGCTACCACTTCCAGCTCGACCAGTTCTATCGGAATCGGTTGGGGAGTGGGCGGATCAATGACATCGCCATTACCGATCCGCAGCGTTTGTCCCGGCGGAGACGGTTCAAGATCGTTCACCCGGAAGCCGGTGATCGGCCAGAATCCATTGTTTACCAACCCCCCTATGATCTGTCCGACGGGAACGCCATCCCGCGTCCACCAGCCATGAAGGTCGATAACGATATTCGAGGCCTCGACCTCGAAAACAAGGGCCAGATGGATAACCGAACAATAAGAAATATAGCCCCCGCCGGGAGGCAAAGACCAGTTCGCGGTAAAATAGTAATAACAGGGGTCCGACAGACCGGCCGGCGTAATGGTGTAACTGAAATTCGTGAATGGACCATCACGGTGAGCACTTAATGTCGGGGCAATCCCCAGATTCGAGCATATCAACCCTTCGATGTGAAAATCATTAGGCCACATCGCCGGATTGTTTATGTCCTGGTGTATATCCAGGGTAATACCGGCAATAATGGGATTGGCCCCGGCGATTCCCACTCCAAAAACAGCGAGGCTCCAGACAGCCATCGCCATCCCCATCCAAACACCTTTTTGTTTCATGGCTCGATCCTCCTTAAATAACCTGCGACACTTTCAAGCGATCCGCCCTTTCAACGATCGAACTGGCGAGCTGAAAACACAAAACTTATCCAACAAGGGTACCCGTTATGCGTTCCTCGTGAGGAAATGGTTTTAAATTCTTTTAAGAGTTAATCAGCTTTGCACGATCCTCGGTTTCTCTCCGATCTACAGGCATCACCCGTTCTTGGGAAATGGGGAGGTGAAATGCGATTAGCCACGATCGTCCGCATTTCAGCCAGTTGCATTTCAAGAGTCAGTATAATCCATGATTTATGAAATGCAAGAAAATAAAGGCAAGAATGCAAATTACATATCTCGCGCCCAAGTGGTAATCGTACGGTTGAGCCATTTATTCGAGCTGATAAACCTGCATAAGCCAGTATGATTCTGAAATCGAGCAACTCGCCGTGACACCTCAGAACCGCCTTTAGTTCGGCGAATCCATAATTAACGTAAGTTCTTATCACAATAGGGTTAATGCTGAGCGAGAACTGCATGGCCCTTCGATATTCTTCCGTCAGGAGGATAATGCTCGGTCCGCGCCAGTTCAGCAGTTGGCGCGTTGTGTTTCAAATGGGTGACCCCGGCGTTCCACTTTCTCAAATCGGAACAATCCTTGATTGTTTCCCCAAGCCCCACCTCGCAACGACGCCCTTGTTGTTCGGCTTGGGGCTCCTGCCATCAAGGCCCCCAAGGGACTTACAGCTCCAAAGTCAAACACCATGTCTGGCAGACCACAAAAAGGGCCCGACCGTCTGGCCGGGCCCTTGGGAGGCCGGTAAACCATACCGATCATGGACAGGTCGCCGTCTTGCCCAGATTAGCCTTGACCGCATTCTGGTCAAGGATGTTGATGCTGCCGCTGGCATCAACATCGTTCATGAAATTGGCCGCGGTAACCGGTTTGGCCAACTGACCCTTGACGCTGTTCTGATCCAAAATGTTCACACTTCCACTGGCATTGACGTCACCCTTGATCACCCGAACCCTGAAGGTGACGGGGGCCATGGGGCAGAGGCCGCTGGCGTCCGTGACTCCGCTCACGTTGATTACCCAACAGGCATTGTTCGTCGGCGCCGAGGCTAAAGTGGCCACCAGGGTGTCGTTCGGCACATTCGTGGAGGCCAGAGCATAACCCGCGATCGAACCACTGGACAGGGTCACCGAAGCACCGCCGATATTGATGGCCTTGTCGAACACGAACACCAGCCGATGCTCGGCAATGATGTTCTCAACCCGCGGCTCGATGGAATACGGAGGCGGGGCCATGTTGATGGCGATGCCGAAATCGCCCGCCGCGCCGTGCTTCATGACCGACGAGGCCGAGGTGATCACCGGTGGAATCACAGGCACAAAGTAGTAATCCTCGGTTTCGCCATAGCTATAACCGTTGGCGGGTCCGCTGCCACCGCCACCGGGCATGGGACTCCCGCCCCACGGTTGCTCCGACAGAGTAATCCGCATCCAAATGGGCTGATCTTCGGTTGTCCCAACGGGGTGCCAAGGTATAAACGGCAAAGTCGTAAACGTATAAACACCAGGGGCAAGTATCGGTAGCGGCTGGTTCTGTACCGCCCACTCCGGCGCCATGATCCCACTCGGGCACGTGGGGGTATCATCCCAATCACCGTTACGCGTCCAGTCGAACCATACGTTGATAAACAGACCCTGAGCCGGCGGCGGATTCACGATGGTCACGGTGTAGTTGAACATTGTCGGCTGGCAATGCGGCAGACAAAGCGGCATCTGCACGCCATCGTCCGCCATGTCCAGATCAGGAGCATTCTGCGGAGGAATGATATTGTTGGTCGGATCCTGATCCGGTCCGATGTCCGCCTCGTTTTCCAGAGTCACCGCCTGACCAAGCCAGGCCACCGCCCGCGGCTGCCAGTGAATCGGCCCGAACGGCGGAGAGCCAATTTGATACACGGTCGGGAACCTGGCGAGTACAGCCGTTGGATACGTTGTCATGGGGACGCCCCACGAATTCGAGCTATCCGGCGCATCGCCGAGTTCGTGTTCTCCACCCGGCTCCTCTTCGATCCAGAACAGGTAATCCTCAACCTCTCCATCCGGAGCCATACCTGTATACGAGAGGATTACGCTGGTCGCCGTCGTGAAACGGAACCGGGCATAGGTCTGACCTGGCTGAGCGGTCGCCGGCACCGTAAAAGCCACCGCGTTAAGACCCGGATTCAGTGAAATGCCATTGGCGATCATGTCGGCCGCCTCCGCCCAACTGCCGTTGCCGTCAAAATCGATCCATGCCCAGAGCATACCCGCCACGGAGGCCGTCACCTGAACCGTTCCCGGTTGGCCGGGAATATATGGAGGAACAAAGGCCACGCCGTCCTCGTCCGGCAAGTTGGCAAGATCATCACCATCAGCGTTAACCGTCGGCTGTCCATCAGCTTCACCGTCGATCAGATTGCCAAGCATAATTCCCGGTACGATTACGTGCTGCGCGCCAAGGCTGGCTAATAGCGTGGGATACGTCGGATCAGGCGCGTCACCAAAATCATATTCCTCGTGGGTCTCTGGATCTACCTGAAGAAGGTAATCCTCCGTCTCGCCGTCTTCGAATACCCCGGTACCGGTCCAACTGATCCCCAGTTGGCGTTCGGTGATGGTAACCCGAGCCCATACATAACCTGAGTTAGGTCCGATGAGGAAGGGCGGTGGCGGCGGAACAAGTCCAGACAAGGGACCGACATAACCATTGGGCACGGGCCAATCGACGAGCACATGCTCGGGAGCCGCCGCCAGCGGGCACTGCGCGGCACCGCCCCAAACACCGTTCTGATCCCAGTCGATCAACACGTTCACGTAACCCGTCGTCTGGCTGGGCATGAAGTTGACCACCCAGGTATCGATGTTACCGCCCCAGGTTGCCGTCTGGCAGGTCTGGCCGAGCGAACCGACAAGTCCGCTACACGGCACGACCATCTCGCCACCTACCGGCCCCTGAATCGTAAAGGCCGGCGGGAACATCAGGCCGGCATCTCCGTCCTGGAAGCACTCGTCCCGATCATAGGTATTCGGGTTGAACAACGGGCAGAAACCCGCGTTGCCATCCAACTCGAAGTCGAATCCCGGCAACACCTGGCCGAAGTATGCACCGAAATTATTGTGTTCAATAAAGGATCCGACAGGCCCGACATACTTGCAGGTTGGGAACTGTCCGATGATCCCGGTGGACGGGTAGGCCAGCGCGCCCTCCGGCGCATCGCCGTATTCGCGTTTTTCCTCCTCGGGACAAGGCTCATTCCCACCGATGGAGAAAGCAAGCCCGATATCCTCGAGATACCACACGTGGCCGGGCATCGGATAGACCAGTTTGTTCCAGGGGCCCGTGTAAGGCTCGACACCCTGACCGGCGACGGCGGCATCGTTGAAATTGCTGTCGGGGGAAGTCACGGTCTTCCAACCAAACTGGGCAAGAGAACTACCGATCGGGGTCGCTTGAACATCGAGCCAGTAAACAAGCGGCTGCTCGATGCTGCCCTCCTGACAGAAAGCTTCCTCGACCGGTATGGTAAAATCATACTGCCAGCATTGGGTGTCACCCGGGAATATCCAACCTTGAGGGGTGAAGGGATCCCACCAGTATTCCTGAATCCCGCCCATATAGAGACTGTGTGTGAAATCGCCCGGCTGGAAAGTACGGACCCACAAGACATCGCCGGGCATGCTGTAACCGGTGGGGCTTTCATTGGCCGGGATGTCTTTGTGAATGCTCAGCGTGAATCTGACCCCGTGCTCGGGCGGGATTAGATCGTTCTTCCACGAACCCCAAACGGTGATTTCGGTGATGAGCGACCGCTGTTGGCACAGGAAATCATCGGCCAGGATATTGGGAGTGGTGGCCTTGACGTCGATACCGGTCCGGTTGATGTCCGGCCGCTGGATAAACTTGAGTTCCCCTCCCTCGCAGGCATCATCCACGCCGTCACCGTCAAGGTCACCAAGACACATTGAACCAGGGCCCTGGAATATACCGCCCTGCTGCAGGCACTCATTCTCCAAGGCCATATGGCACCTGCCGTCGGGCCCACAACAGGCGCCCGGCTCGGACGCTCCTTCGCAGGCGTCGTCCACGCCATTGCCGTTACCATCACCGAGGCATATCGAACCGGGGCCCTGCGGATTACCCATCATCTGAAGACAAATATCAGATGGCAGCATCTGGCAAGTACCGTCCGGCAGACAGCAGGCCTCCGGCATGGGTTGGGCTGTCGCCGTAGTGCTTCCGAGGATGAGCAGGCACCCGACGGCCAGCGACATCTTTATCCAATTGTTCTGTTTCATGGCTTGATTCTCCTTAAGAATCCGATCATGCGACCCTTTCAAGCAATCCACCCGTTTCAACGCTTAAATAGGCGGATGAATGGCCCGGTATATTTCTGAAATGCGCAGCAGCGCAGGGCAAACCTCAAATGGGTTATGATTCTTTTAAGAACTAATCGGTCCTAATGTGATTCCCGCTCTTTCCTCCGGTCTGCCGTTATCACGGATACGCACAGGATGTGGGGAGGTGAAATGCGGCCGGCCACGATTGCCCGCATTTAAGACACCCTTTCTCCATATAATAAGCATAACTCATGGCAAGCCATTTGCAAGAAAAAAATGATTCTATTTTTATTCATATTTTTGAATCCTAATCGCACTCATCCACGGAACTAACGACCCCTGCTTGGTAAATGATGAACTTTTACAGCGAAAGTTAGATACCCGGCCGATCCTCACGACGGGTCAGAAGCAGATAGATGAAAAAGCCGCCACCAATCAGATTGGTCAATACGCCGACGGGCATCTGGCGGGCCTCGCCCCGAAGCCACCACATCGCGTTGCGGGCCAGCAGATCGCAAAGGGGTAGGAAGGTCGCCCCCGCCAAGGCACAGGCCGGCAACAGATACCGGTGGCTGGGGCCGACCAGAAAACGCATGATGTGAGGCACAAGCAAACCGACAAACCCGATCGGGCCGCAATGGGCGACGACCCCGGCGGTGAGCAAAGACGCGGAGAAATAGACCAACGCCCGTGTCCACCGGACGGGAACCCCCCTGCCGGCCGCCACGGTCTCGCCCATCATCAGCAGATCCAAATCGCGATGCAGGTAAGTCGCAAGCCACCCGGCCAAGGCGATCATGGCCAAGGCTTCATACAGCGGCTTAAGACCGACGATTTCCAGCGAGCCCATCATCCACTGCAAAACGGCGTTCAGGTCATGCCGTTCCGCCAGGAACAGAACCAAAACGATCAGAGCGGAGCAGATCATGCCGATGACAATCCCGGCCAGCAACAACGTCCCGACGGAATGACCGCCCCGGCTATGAGCAATGGCATATACCACCGTGACGCACAATAACGCACCGGCAAAGGCCGCCAGACTGACCAGGGGTATGCCGTACCAGATGCCGCCGCCGACAAAGATGAATACGATGGCGGCACCCAGCGAAGCACCGCTGGAAACCCCCAACGTGTAGGGCGAAGCCAGCGGGTTACGAAACAAGGCCTGGAACATGGCCCCAGCGACGGCCAGGGACGCGCCGGCCAACATACCCATCACCAGCCGCGGCAAGGATAACTGTTTGAACACCGCCGGATGGAAGAAGGAAATTCCGAATGCGCCAACGCTGACCGTGAGCAGAACCACGGCCACCCAGCATAGGACGAGTAAGATAAATACTTGACGCGGGCGAATGCGCATCGACGAAAGCTCCTACAATTTCAATTGCACCGACCGCTGACCATCGGCCGAACCATGCGTCACGAAATCCGTGTGAAAGATTTCGCGCAACCGGTCCGTATCGAGCAGAGCCTCGACCGGCCCGGTAAACACCGCCTGTCCATCACGCAAAGCGAGCACGCGGCCGCCCAGCATCAGCGGCAGGTTGAGGTCATGGCAAATCACCAGCAGCGTTTTACCGGCGGCGGAGAAGGTGCGCATGATGCGGATCAATTCCGCCTGATGGGCGGGGTCGAGGGCGTTCGTCGGCTCGTCCAGAAACAAAATGGAGGTCTGCTGGGCCAGCGCGGCGGCGATCCAGACCTTCTGCCGCTCGCCGCCGGAAAGCGTGTCCAGCGGCCGATCCAGCAGCGACTCGATCCGACAGGCCTCGACCGCCCCACGAATCGCCTGATGATCTTCCTCCGACAAGGAATCGAGCGGATCGAGATAGGCATACCTTCCCGACTCGACGACTTCCCGCACCCGAAAACCCATATAGCCTTCGTGAATCTGCGGGACATAAGCCACTCGGCGGGCGACGGCCCGGCGAGACAAGCGATTGATCGGCGTCCCATCCAGAAGAACCGAACCGCCCGATACGGGCAACAGGCCGAGCAAGGCGGCCATCAGACTCGACTTGCCCGCTCCGTTCGGGCCGATGATGCAGATACAATCGCCATCCCCTATACGCAGGGATACATCCCGCAGGACCAGCCGTCGCAGGCGATGGACGGTCAAGTTTTCCGCTGAAATGCTCATGCTATCGTGGCCGACTTACTTACACCGGCGAGACAAAGTTGACCCGCTGCGGCGGGGTGCCACACTGACTTACACCGGCGAGACGCCGGTGCCACACAATGCCACACGGACTACATGAGGACACGTTTATTCCCAAACAAAGCGATCCTCGGACAGGCGGCGATTCAATTCCTTCATCAAGGCATCCTCGGCCGCCTCGTCGGACGCCTGATAGGTCACCGACCAACGCAGGTACGGACCGGCATCGTCCCAAGGCACGGTGCAGACGGACCGCTGGCGGATAAGGTACTGCGAGACCTCGGCGGCCGAGGCGAAAGTTGGACCGCCTTCGATCCGTCGCGGGGCACGCACATAAAGGAAGTAGGTACCGCCCGGCATCCGTGCTTGAAAACCAAGCCCGCTCAGAGTCGCGACAAGCTTTTTGAGACGGCGCTCATACTTGGCCCGGATAGCCACCGGAATGGACGGATCGGCCAGGGCGGCGGCGGCGGCCTTCTGGATGGCGATGAACTGCCCGCTGTCGCTGTTGTCCTTGACATCGGCGAACGCGCGGACGATGCGCTCATGGCCGGCCACGAACCCCAGCCGCCAGCCGATCATGTTGTAACCCTTGCTCATCGAATGCAGCTCGACACCTACTTCCTTCGCTCCATCGACCTGGAGGAAGCTGAGCGGACGGCGGCCGTAGGTGAAGAGGATATGCGTCGCGTCATTAATGACCACGACTTTGTTGGCCAGGGCAAAGTCGATGACCTTGCGGAAGAAAGCCTCGTCGGCCAGGCCGCCGGTCGGGCTGTTTGGATAATTGAGTACGAGCAACTTGGCCCGTCGTGAAACGTCGGCGGGGATGGCGTCCAGGTCGGGGAGAAAACCGTTTTCCTCGCGTAAAGGCAGGGCGAAAATCTGCCCGCCGTAGTAGCGCGTATGCGTGCCGGCCACCGGGTAGCCGGGGACGGTCATCAGGGTCACGTCGCCGGGGTTGATGAAGGCCGCCGGCAACATGGCCAGGGCGGTCTTGGTCCCGATGCAGTGATTGACCTCGCGGGTCGGGTCGATCGTCACCCCGAACTCGCGGTGCATGAACGCGGCGGCCGCGTCCTTGTATTCCTGGATTCCGTTGTCGGCATAGCCGCGGTTTTCGAGCTTGTCGACCTCGGTCTGGAGGCTCTGGCGAATGGACGGCGGGGCCATGTCGTCGTTTTCCCCGATGCCAAAGTCCAACAGCGGCCGGTCGGGAAAATCCTGGATGGCCGCCCGCTTGGCCCGCTTGATCTGCTCGAACTTGTAGATTTCCGTACCCTTGCCGTAACCGGCGCCGCCGATCCGATCGGCAAACAACGTCTGAAAATAGGGATCGCTCATGATATCCTTTCCGTAACAAAATCCTCATGATCCGGGGATATCATATCTTGGGCCGTTCGCCCCGGCCAGCTTGGTTTTTACCACGAAGGCACGGAGACACGGAGGTTATATGAAAATGGGTGTAAGTTTATAATGGCTATGTTTGCCATAACATACTCTGGCAGTTGTCCCTGCTTTTTTGTTTTGTTTAATTTCATGCTCTCCGTGCCTCCGTGACTCCGTGGTGAATCTCCACCGCTATGCCACCAATCGTTCGCGGTCGTCGTTGGCTCGGCAACCCTCGAACCGGCGGAAATAGGCATGGCAGGCGCGGCGGCCGGCGAGGCCGGCATGAACGCCAAACTCGAAGACTTCCTCGATCCGCCCCTGGCGGTGTAGTTCAAAGCGACCCTTGGCCTCGTTGGCGATGACCGTCAATTGCCGGCCGGGATGGCTCAGCGGCCCGATAATCGGATCCTGATAAACCAGTACGTTTTCTCCGGAAACCTCAAAGAAGCACGCCCGAACCTGGGCCATCCAACCTTGCTCGTTATTCTGAATCCGCGACATGGTTTGTCTCCTTACCGCTGAAAAGTGCCGGCCGGCCCCATCGCCAACCAACTGGGGATATTGGCCTGCAGACCCGGAAACCTTTCAGCCCCCTACCTGAAAACGCACCACGGAGAGCACCGAGAGCATGGAGGAATAGTGAGGTATTGAAAAAGAGGCCCGATAGCGGTTTGGGATGGATGGCCGCCGGGGCGTTCCTATCCGATTTTTGGGCCATAAGTTAGTGTTTACTATCAATCCTATCTCCTTACAGGACAAGCCATTATCGCGGTTTTTTGGGAGTTTGGCTTCGTTTGGCGCTTTTACAATTCTCACCACGGAGGCGCGGAGACACGGAGAGGGATTTTGAGAAAAAACTTCGGGGTATAAATACCCAAGCCGGCCGGCTTCGCCGGAGAGAGTAGAGAGGAGTGAGTTGAAAGTCGAACGTCGGCATGGAGAATCGCTCCGTATCAGAGTTCCCGTGGCCGTACCGTAGGGCCGATCTTGTAAGAACACGAAAAGGTGGACCATTGAAATGGGAAGTCACGGAACAAACGACGGTTAGACCCCGCACCGCGATGGAGGATCAATCGATATGCCGGCCCTTCCCCACTTTCCGAATTCCCGCGCGCGACGTCATGACCCCCGCTTGCACCACGTTATAACCAAAGACAACTCAAAGCGAGATATCGTGTACAATGCCGGCCATGTTGAAACGATGGTCATACTTCCTACGAGCACATTCCGATTGGTTACGTATTGCGGTTTTTGCCTTGCCGGGCGTTTTGTTGCTGGTCGGGGGCAGAAGTCCGGAACATAATGAGATCGAAGACCCCCGGAGTCTTGGCGAGTTACTTGCTACGGGGTTGTATCCCGACAATTGGGCGACTCTTATCGTATGCTCCATTCTGTTATGCTTGCCGGGGTGGCTCCTCTATCGTGGAGCCGATTATCTGGCGGAGATAACCTTCTTTAGAGTTCCTTTGAGAACCACGCCTGCGATCATTTGGCGCATACTGGGATACGTGATCGCGGTTGGAGCCGCATTCCTCGCCTTGCAGCGAGTTGGAAGAGGTTGAGCCTTCACCGCCGTGCCTTTACTGTTCTTTCGCTCGCTCCGGGGAGGTTGATGGGCAATGACCTATACCGCTTGGCAAAGAGTGGTTGTCTTGGAATCAAGAGTCAGGAACCAACATGAAAAAGATACTCTTCATCATTGGGATGCTGGTGTTGCCGTGGTTCGGATGCAGGCGTGAGGTGCCCCATTTTCAGAAAGTGGAGGAGCGTCGCGAGCATTTCGTAAATGTCGTCGATGAAGTAAGCGGCAAGAACCGGCTGGTTATCAATTACTTCGGTTCGCCACCTCTCTTGCTGAAAAAGGGGGTCATCAAGATACAAGGATATTCTCTTGACGTTTATCGGGTCGGCCATGAAGAAGATGCGTACAGCACCGGCGGCGGCGAAATCGACCCATACGTGATCGTTGATTATTCGGATTTGAAAAAAGGGGCCATCACCATCACGACATGCACCTGGGACCCGAGGGAACCATACGTGGAAGATGTCTCCTTTATCGAAATCTCCGTCAAGCTATTATCCGATGGCAAGATTTCCGTCACCCGAAGGATTCTCCTCAAACCGGAGCAGGCGAACAAGGCGCGCATCGACACTTTGTTCGCGGAGATTCTCGCGGAAAACGAGAAAGGACACAAAGACGCCGCATACCTTGAGCAGGCGGCCGAGATTATCAATCGAGATCTGGCTCATCTTCGAAACATCTCCCTAGACCATGCTGATGAAATATTGAAGCGGATGCAGTCGTTGCCCCATCTGGCTGGCGATTGTGCGTGTGAGCCCATGAAAAATGGCTACCTCATGGAAGTGGAGGCGATTAAGGAAATCCTGCATGAGCATGATCGCATCAACAATGATTCCAACAGTCGTGAGCGGAAGGCATACCGTTAAATAGCACGTTGCAAACAGGGTGATCTTCCTCCTTCCCCCTCTATCTCGATTTCAAACCCAGCTTGGCTATTCGGCCTCGCCAAGTCGTTGCTGAAAACAGCTATACCACGGCAGGTCTTCGCCAGACAAGCAAGTCGAGAACGAGCGGCAGCAATCCGCCAGACAGGGCGCAAAACCGGACTCGTCCAATTGTATTGCGAGGATGACCGGGATGAGACGGAAAACGCAGGAGGCGTGACGAAACCCCGTTGGGGTATTGATTGTGGGGGGAGATATCCCGGGGTAGCGGCGGTACCGCAACCCCGGGCTGGGATTCATTCCCTTGCTTGCGCGTCGGGCTGGTATATGCAATCCCGTTGGGATTGGATACGGAGGGTTTGGGGTTCGGGGTTCGGGGTTTGGGGTTTGGGTTTTGGGTTTTGGGGTTTGGGGTTTGGGGTCGTTGGCGGTCATCATCGCTACCCCGCCTTCGGAGAAGACGGGGCAGCCGGCATACATTCCCTTCCTCGCGCTTGCTACTCTGCGAAGCGGCGCTTCGCTGCACAGCACGAGTCGGGCTGGTGGTCCCTTGCTCGCGCGTCGGGCTAGTGATCCCTTGCTTGCCCGCCACGGGCCGCACAGGCGAGGCTCCGCCGTGGCGAGCGGGTAAACTGCTGCGGGCTGGTATTGCGTATCATCCTCCCCCATCGCCTTGTCTCCCCTTCCCCCCATCCTGTCCGCGCGTAATCCTTCGCCCCATACGGGGCGAAACCCTCGCTAGCGCTTCGGGCTGGTATAGGCAATCGCGTTGGGATTGGAGGCGGGGGTTAAACGGCGCGGGATAGAATACCGCGGATGAAATCGGATTTCGCGTTGGTATAGGCGACGCGGTCGGCCTCATGTGCCCCGGCCAGACGCAGTTTCAATTCCGAATAGGCGGCGGCAAGCTCGGGGTGGGTTCGGAGGAGGTCACGAAAACGCAGTTCGTCGGCCTTGAAGCCCGTTGCGCCGAAGTGGAGGTGATGGGTGCGCTGCCCGGAGGCGTCGCGTTTGATGCACCAGGTATACCAGGGCGGCGTATCGTCCCCTAACGTCGGTCGCCAGAAACAATCGTAACCTTGCGGCTCAAGGATTTTCGGTACGATCACCTTGGCTTCATCGACATCGCGGACCTCGATCACCATATCCACGATCGGTTTGGCGGCCAGGCCGACGACGGCCGTACTGCCGAAGTGCTCGATACGCAGGATCATCCCGCTCGGCAGGCAGGCCAGCAAATAATCCCGCTCCTGCTCATAACGCCGCGGCCAGGCCGGGTCATAGGAAACGACCCGTACTTGCTCGGCCGTCACCCGCCTGATCTTGTCCGGTAGTGACTCCATTCGCACGATCCTCCGCAAACGAGGACGAGCATGAAACTACCTCTTGTCCTCGGCGGTGAGGGTTTGGTCCTCCCAGCCGCCACCGAGCGATTTATAGAGAGCGATCCATTCGACGGCGAGGGATTGCGTGCTCTGGGCCAGAGAGTCCTCGGTTAAAAAGAGCGAACGCTGGGCGTTGAGCACGTTCAGGAAGTCCGTGTGGCCCTCGGCGTAGAGTTGGGCGGACAGTTGGGCGGCCTTGCGATTGGCGGCGACGGCGGCCTCGATGCCGCGGATATGCTCCTGCTCCTTGGCCAGGGCGATGATGGCGTTTTCGACTTCCTGGATGGCCAGTAGCACGGTCTTACGGTAGCTCAGGATGGACTCCTCCTGAAGCGCTTTTTGCAGTTCGATATTCGACAGCGTTCGGCCAGTCTGAAAGACATTCCAGTTTACGGACGGGCCGAACGACCAGAAGCGGTTAAACGAGTCGATCAGATTCTTGCTCCTATCCGCCTGCCAGCCCATCGATCCGTTAATGGTGACGTGGGGAAAAAGGTCCGCGGCGGCCACGCCGATCCGGGCGGTGGCGGCGTGAATGTCGGCCTCCGCCCGGCGGATGTCCGGCCGCCTGCGTAACAAATCCGACGGAACGCCCAGGGAGATCGTGAGTGGCGCGACGGGAATTTCCGCGGGCTCGGATAGCTTCGAGAGAAGCTCGCCCGGCGGGCGGTCGAGTAGAATGCTCAGGGTATAGATGGTCTGTCGCGCGGCGGACTCGAGAAGCGGAATCTGCGCTTCGGTCGTCGCTACCTGAGCATCGGCGTTGGCCACATCCAGACCGCTGACCAAACCGCCGATGACTTTCCGCTGTCGGGTCAGGCCAGCGCTATGTTTCTGAGTTTCCAGATTCTTGCGGGCGATGGCCAGCCGCTGCTGATATGTTCGGAGCTCGACATAGTTGCGGGCGATTTCACCGGCCAAGGTCACCAGCACGTCCCGTCGATTCTCGATCACGGCACGATATTCGGCGTCCGCGGCCTCGATCCCGCGACGAACCCCGCCGAAGATGTCGATCTCCCAGCCCGCGTCGAAGCCGGTCAGATAGTTTTTCACCGTCGGGCTTTCCGTTTCGCCGTCCGCGGAGACCGCCTGGCCGCGCCGGTACGAGCCGGAAGCATCGAACGTCGGCCCGATCCCGGAGATGGCGATTCCGCGGTTGGCCCGGGCCTGGCGAATACGGGCCGTGGCGATGCGCAGATCCAGATTCGATTGGAAGGCTTCCTCGATCAACTCCGTCAAGGTGGGATCGTTGAATACGGCCCACCACTGTTGCAGATCGGCATGGGCTTCGCTGGCCTGGGTTGCCGGCATGGTGGTCGGTTCCACCCAGGCATCGGGAACGGTCGTCTCCGGACGAACGAAGTTCGGGCCGACGGCACAGCCCGCTGCATGGAACAGGAACAACACCGGCGGCGCCATCCGTATCCAGGCCGCCATGCAGGTCGAACGGGTTCCGATCATAACGCACTCCTTTGCCGACTCGACGGCCGGACTTGGCATGCCTCGACTTACTCGTAACGCAGGGCGTCGATCGGATCCAGCCGCGACGCCTTCCATGCGGGATAGAAACCGAAAAGGATACCGACGCCGGCCGAAACCAACACGGCCGCGGCGATCGCGCCCGGCGAGGTCTCCACCGGCCAGCGTAGAAACATTTGCACGAGCAGCGACCCACCGTGCCCCACCACGATACCCATCGCTCCGCCCACCAGGCACAGCAGGATGGCCTCGGCGAGAAAATGACGCAGGATGTCCCGCCCGCGCGCACCGACGGCCATGCGCAACCCGATTTCGCGGGTCCGCTCCGTCACCGAGACCAGCATGATGTTCATAATCCCCACGCCGCCGACCACCAGCGAAATCAGCGCCACGCTGAGCAGCAGGTTGGTCATGAGTTTCGTGGTGGATGAAAGGGTGTTGGTCATCTCGGTCATATCCCGCAGATCGAAATCGTCGGGTTGCCCATCGCGGAGATTGTGTTGACGGCGAAGAACCTCCTTCATCTCCCGGATGGCCGTGGGAATCTCCTCGGCGTTGCGGGCGGAGGCCATGATCGTATCGATGCTGGTGAACCGTACGAGCATCGGGCTGTTCTGGGCCTGGGTCTGATCCTGCTCGGGGTAGAGGGTGGGCGGATCGCTGGGATACAGATTGCTCAGCGTGTTGGTCGAGCCGCTGGAGCCTCCGCTGGCGCTTTGATTGGTGGAGGACAGGGTCGAGCCGGCGATGCGGTACTTGACCACGGTCCAGGGGGCAATCAGGACATCGTCCTGGTCCATGCCCATCATGTTCGCGCCCTTGCGTCCCAGCACGCCCACGACCCGCAGAGGTACGTTGTTGACGCGGATGACCTTGTCGAGGGCCGGTTCGCCCTGAAACAGCTCGTCGGCGATGGTCCGGCCCAACAGACATACGCGGCTGGAACTACGGACATCGCGGTCGGTGAACACCTGCCCCTCGGCAACCGTCCAACCGCGAATGTCGAGAAAATCGGCCGTCGATCCGAACATCTGATTGGGAACCCAGTTGCGATTTCCGTAGACGATTTGGGTCCGGGCCCGGACCATCGGAGCGACCGCCCGAAGCGAGGGGCATTCCGCGGCCAGGGCCTCGCAGTCATAGGGCGTAAGCGTCACGGTACTGCCACTGCCCTGACTGACGCCGCTGGTATTGGTGGTGTCACCGGGCATGACCAGCAGGACGTTGGCGCCCATGCTGGCGATCGACTTGCGCAATTGCTGGGAAGACCCGGCCCCGATCTCCATCATCGCGATCACGGCGCCGATGCCGATCACAATACCCAGTGTCGTCAGCATCGCCCGCATGGGGTTACGCCGCAGGCCCTTGAGGGCCGTGCGTATGGTTCGACGCAGTTTCATATCGCGCCTCCCGCCACCGGTTGGGCAAGGGACGGGCCGGCGGCCGGGGCGGCGCCCCCGTACTCGCCGTTGGCGATCAGCCCGTCATGGATATGAATGATCCGTCGGGCATATCTGGCCACGTCCAGCTCGTGGGTTACCAGAATGATCGTGATACCGTCGGTTTCATTGAGCTGCCGGAACATGCGGAGGATTTCGTCGCTGGTGCGGGAGTCAAGATTGCCCGTCGGCTCATCCGCCAGCAATAGCGGTGGACTATTCACCAGGGCCCGGGCAATGGCGACGCGCTGTTGCTGACCGCCGGAGAGCTTCGAGGGTTCGTGGTGCATCCGGTCGCTTAGTCCGACCCGATCGAGCATCTCGACGGCCCGCTGCCAGGCCTGCCGCTCGGAAAGATAATCGGCCGTGTAACTCAAGGGCATGGCCACGTTTTCGACCGCCGTGGTGCGGGCGAGGAGGTTGAAGCTCTGAAAGACAAACCCGATCTTATGATTTCGAACCAGGGCCCGGCCGTCGGCCGAGAGACGCGACACTTCCTCGCCGTCGAGCCAGTAGCGGCCGCTCGTGGCGTGATCGAGGCAACCCATGATGTGCATCAGCGTGCTCTTCCCCGAACCCGACGCACCCATCAGGGCGACAAATTCGCCTTGGGCGATTTTCAAGGAGACACCGTGGAGTACCGGTACGTCGATGTCCCCCATATGGTAAGTTTTGCGTATATCGCAAAGCTCGATGAAATCCATGATGGTTTGATCCTTCCTATAGCGGAGGTCGCATACTCTTGGGTGGAGCGGGCAGCTTCGGCGTGAACGGATTGCTGGTCTCGCTGGTCGCCGCGGCGGTCGCCTGCACGCTGATGACGATTTCCATACCCTCCTCCAATCCTTCACCCGTCACCTCGGTCAGCAAGGCACTGCTTAGCCCCGTCTTGACGGGGATGGGCCTTACATATTGTCCGGCTAAGGTGTAAACCACGCCTCCATGCATGGGGTCACCGCCCCGGGCATCCTGGGCTAATGCATGTTCCGATTGCGATGCCGGCGGGGTCGGTTGTTGCGTCGGACTTTTTCGGAACTCCGGGGCGAGCTGCTCCATGGAAGGGGTCCAACGCAGGGCCTGAGTGGGTACAAGAAGCACGTTGTCCCGACGACTGACCTCGAACTTCACATTGGCGCTGAGGTAGGGCAGGAGGCGGCCGGCGGAGTTGTCGGTAACGATTTCCACCGTGTAGGTCACCACGTTCTGAGTCATGGATGCGTTGAGGCGAACTTTCACCACCTCGCCCTGAAACGTTTCGTCCGGCAAGGCATCGACGTCAAAGGACACCGGCTGGCCTGGGTAAATCCTCGCGACGTCGGCCTCATTGACGGCCACCCAGACCTGCATGCGCTTGAGCTCCTTGGCGATCAGGAAAAGGCTCGGAGCGTTAAGACTGGCAACGACCGTTTGGCCGATGTTCACCCGGCGATCGATAATGACGCCCTTGATCGGCGAGGTGATGGTGCAGTAGCCGAGATTTCGTTTGGCCCGCCAAAGGCTGGTTTCCGCCTGAGCAAGACTGGCCTTGGTTTGGGACAGCGAGGCTTCGCCTTCGGCCACGTCCGTCTCGGCAATCGCCAAGGCGGAGCGGGCGGCCTCGCAATCGGCCTGAGCCTGAAGCACGGAAGCCTCGCCCACGGCTACATTGGCCTTGGCCACCCCGTAGGCGGATTGGTAACTATCGTAGGTCGTCTGGGCCAAGGCCTCGGATGGCCCCAGCTTTTGGGCCCGCTCCCAATCAAGCTCGGCCTGCGAGAACTTGGCTTTTAGCTGCTCCAGGTCCGCCTCGGCTCGCCGCACCCCCGCCAGAGCCGAATTGAGCTGCGCCTGAGCCTGCTTGACCTTGGATTTGAGCGATTGAATCTTGGCTTCGGCGAGTTGCACGCCGGCCTGGGCCGACTTGACCTGGGCCTCGGCCTGTTTGACATCCGCCTGGGCCAATGCTTCATCGATGTTGGCCAGGATGGTGCCCTGCTCGACGCGGGAACCATAGTCCACGGTCTTGCCGTCGGCGTCGGTTCCAAAGGTCAGTATCTGACCGGCCACCTGCGCGCCTACGTCCACAACCTCCTCCGGCTCGAGCGTGCCGGTAGCGTCGATCGTGACCACCAGATCACCCCGCGTCACCCTGGCCGTCCTGAAAGAGACGCTTGTTCCGTTGCCTCGATGTTGATACCAAGCCCAGGACATGCCAATCGTCCCGAGCAAGACGGCCGCCAACACCGCTCGTTTAATCCACTTCTTCATACAAATTCCTCACTTACGTATGCGATCCTCGTCGTTGGCCTGCTCAAGTCGTCTACGAATCTCACAAATCCCCGCCAGGGAAAAGGCCGTGAAATGATCCACCATCTCCTCAAGCAGTTCCTCGCGAAACACGGGGGCCAGTCCTTCATGTTTTTCAGCCTGCCGGTGGTGCATCACGTGCATCCAGGGGGCGACCACGCACACCTCGCACAATTCGACATCGATGTTGGTTGCCCGCGGACCCAGCAACTCGCGGAGAATCGCCTGGGTCGCGTCGCGAATCGGGCGGATTGCATCGTCGATAACCTGACCCAGAAGGCCTGTCGGATTGGCCATCTCATTACGCATGATGCCGAACTCGATGGCGTCACCCCGCATGGCTCTTTTGAGGGCGGCACGGACTCGGGCGCGCAGGCACTCCGCGGGCGGCTGATCGGCACCCACTCCGCCATCGGGAGGAACCTGGGCAATAAGCTGCTCATGGGCATATTTCCATGCCTGCTGGTATAGACTTTCCTTACCGCCGAAGTGATAGTTGACCGCCGCGATGTTTGCCTGAGCTTGTCGGCAGATGCTTGCGACCGTCGTACCTCGATAGCCCCTTTCCGCGAAGAGCCGACAGGCCGCTTCCAGGATTTTTTCCCGCGTATCACTTGTTTGTCCGTTTCTCATGTCTTGCCGCCCTCAGCCATAAGTCAAACGCACGTTTCAAACAATTATTTCAATCGATTATTTTATCGGCCAAGTAGACCGTTTTCAAGGAATCAACATTCGAATGATTGATAAAATAAATCATATCTCATTGTTATATATGATGTTACGGAAATATCCGTCTCTCCCCTGAAAGGTTTGCCCGGCCTGTGGCCAATTCTCCCCCATCGTGATTGCAGCATTCAAAAAAACCTTCAGAAAAAGGAGAACAGACATGTTCGCAAACCAGAATCATCAAGAAAATTGGAATAGCCGCGGCCGCAACTTACTGGCGGTGGTGATGGGGATCGCGTTGTACGGCATCTCGGCGTGGGTAGCCCAGGCCGAGGTGGCGATTCATGGGCGTACGACGCGGGACGATTCGGCCGAACCGAACAACGTACCCGAGCAGGCGGCGTTCCTCGATGCCGGCCAGTATCAGTTCCAATGCTGGGACGATGATTGGTACGCCGTGCAAGTCACGTCCACCGGGCAGGTAACCATTTCCGTGCAGGGCGCAGAAGGCGATCTGGATTTGTATTTCTTCGACACCCAAGGCAATACGCTCGGCTACTCGGAAGAGGAAGGGACCAACGAGCAGGTGTACGGCACGCTTTCGCCCGGGGTGTACTACTTTGTCGTGACGCCGTGGCAGTATCAGGGCGGGGCTTATGTCATCAACGTGACCCTGCCGAACAGCCAAACCGTTCAACCCGAGCCGGTCTATGATCCCGAACCGGTCAATAACGATCCCGTCGTGCAAACCGGCACGGGCAACCGCTATGCTCTGGTCGTGGGGATTGACGAATACAGTCCCTCTTACGGTGCCGGCAATCTGTCCTGCTGCGTAAATGACGCCAAAGGAATCTGCAATACCGTGCTGGCCGGCAGCCAATGGTCGAGCAACAACATACAGATGCTGACCAACAACCAGGCCACCCGGAGTAACATCCGCGGTTATCTCCAGCAGCTCGCCAATCAAACCGGCGAAGGCGACATGATCGTATATGTTCAGAGCAGCCACGGCGGCCAGTACTCCGGCACCGATACCTACCTCTGCACGCATGACGCCGACTACCCCGATTATGAACTCGGTCGCGACCTGGCCTTGTTCAACCGCGGCCAGAAGGTGGTCGTGATTGTCGATGCCTGCTTCTCCGGCGGATTGTTCCGTAGCAGCGATTGGGCCTTCGCCCAGAAAGTCATGGAGGCCTTCAAGGTCCAGCGCAAGGCCGAACTGGCCGCCCGCGGGATCGAAGCGCCCCGCGATCTGGGCAACAACGTGGCGTTCATGACCGCCTGCCGGTACGACCAGACCAGCATGGAAGGCAACGGTAATGGGTTCTACATTGGCGGTCTGATCAAGGCCTGCAAAACGCCGAGCGCGGATACCAACAATGACGGCCTCTTCAGTTACGCCGAGATTCACCAATACGCCGCCAACCGGGCTTCGCAGATAGGTGAGCAGGAAGCTCAGAGCTACAACGCCAATCTGCTGGCCAGCCTTGATGTTCGCGAGGTATCCGGCGGTTCGGCCAATTCGGATCCGTCCGATGATCCGTATGGCGATTTCAGTGGTGGCAGCCTAGGCGTAGTTCCCGTCGGTTGCGGAGCGGGAGCAGTCGAAGCCCTGGCCGTCAGCATGTTCAGCCTGCTGGGTATCGCCGCTCCGGCCCGGCGTCGGCGTGCCCGCCAAGAGAAAATCGATATCGAAACGATCATCCACGGCGAAAACTAAGCCGTTGGGGTTGCACATAGAATCGCGGCGGGCGGCCTGAAAAGACCGCCCGCCGCGAGCGTTTTTACGTCGTTCATCTATCGGGGTCGGACGGCGACCAGCAAGCCGGCGGAAAGCAGCTTCATTCCAGTCAAGATAAGGACGGCCGTGGTCGTGCCGAAGACCGGAACCAACCAGAGGCCGGTCATCAGCACTCCCAGGCACGCGCCGGCGTGATCGGCCGCATTGATGACCCCGGCGGCCGCCCCGGCCGTCCCGCCATCGGCCAATTTCAAGCCGCCGGACAACGCGAACGCCGCTCCGCCGAGGATACCGGTACAGGCGACGCCCAAGGTAATCGCGATCTCCACCAGCAAAAAAGACCCCGCATTACCCTGCATTACCCCCAGAGCGGGCAATACAAACGGAATCGTCGCGGCCAGCACCGCCAGTAACAGATCGACCGCCGCCAGTATCGACCATCGGCCGCCCGCCGCACCTGTGGTTCGCGCGTGTCGAGTGGCCAAGCGATCGGCCAGCCAGCAGCCGACGACCAGCCCGCCCATGAAAACCGCGATGATCCAACCGATGCGGCTGTAAACGTAGCCGTAGAGATTTTGAAAACCATGAAGCCAGACGATGCTGAGGGCCATGGTCACGAATCCCGTGCTGCCGATCGAGAGCACGATAGCGGTTTTCGTCCGCCATTGATCGCGGACCGAAGCGTCCTTGCGACCGCGCAGGCGTTCGCGCAGGTAGATCATCGCGGCCACCAAGGCGGCCGCCAAAGCCAATACCCCTACCGCCATCCGAACCGGCAACCGCCGCAGGTGATCCATGAGCCGCCAGCGGGTGCCCGAGGTCATGCGCTCCCAAAGGTCCAACCGTTGCAGATAGATCGATGGGTGCAGGTCGGTGCTGATTTGCGCGCCGGCGGCGGCATCGAGTTGGGCCGACCGAATCCGCAGCTTTTCCGGATCCAGCCAGTCGGTCGCACCCTCGAACCACAAGGGATCGAAGAAGTCCGATTCGACGCGGCGTTCGCGGTAACGTCGAGCCAATTCCGCCGGATTGGTGGACAGCATATCTTTGTCCGTGGCCGCCAAAATTTGCGCCGGATCGCCCCAGCCGACGAGCACTCGTGGGAAATGGCGATCGAGCACGGCTCGGATCGAAGCCAGGTAATCCGCCGACGCCATCGACAAATCCGCCGGGGCGGCGGCCGCCGTCGTGCATAATACGGCCCGGTCGGTCATCGCCCGGCGCAGCTCGCGATAGAATTCATCCGTGAAGAAGCGAGCCCGCATGGCGGAGGTCGGCTCCGCCAGTCGGGCTATCACCAGATCGTAGCGGCCCTGCTGTTTTTTTATGAAAAACCGCGCATCCTCGTGAATCACCCGCACCCGCGGATCGTGCAAGGCCGCCCGGTCAGGTTCGGTCAGGTACGACCGTACTAACGCAAGCTGCCGCGTATCCGGTTCAACATAATCCACCTGCTTGACCGGATGTAGAAGAATTTGCGTGAGCAGCCCTTCCGCCCCACCGCCAAGGACCAGCACTTTATCCGGGGCCGGATGCATGCACATCCAGAAATGGGCTAACGGCGTATAGGTGTATGGATCGGGGAAGTCGGCAATGACTTGGCCATCACCGTAGAGGGTGTATTGTTCCGATCGCTGTCCAAGGGCGAGATTTTGATAGCGTGAATCAGCCTCGGCGCATAGTTTGTAGCCGGCGGCCATTCCATCCCAGCGACGCAGGACGAGGGCCCGATGCACATGCTCGCCGGCCTGCACCAGAAAGGCCAAAGCCGCACCGGCGCAAATGGCGGCCGCGTAGCCCGACCGGCGCGTCGGCCGCGTCACCACCAGCAGACAACTCGCCGCGCCCGCGCCGATTGCCAAAAGCAGCAGGGCAATTTCGATCGGGGTCAGATGCTCGATGGCCCAGAAACTGAAGGCTGCGCCCCCCAGCAAACTGCCCATCGATTCCAAGCTATAAACCCTGCCGAGTGGGCCCGATCCGCGGCCCGTGCTGGGCGATTCGTCACCGATCAATCCGCACACCATCGGGAAAATCGCACCGGCTAATATGCTAACCGGGGTTACAAACAGCAGGGCCGCCACGACCGAATAGGGCAACGGCAGCAGTTCGCCCGGCCCCACGCCCAACCAAGCACGTAATCCGCCGAAAATCCAAATCTCCACGCACGCGCAGGCCCCCAAGGCGATAAGCATCATGGCCAGGGCGACATCCACGTTCCGCAATCGCCCGACCAGAGCGCCCCCGGCCAACGCCCCCAGCGAAATGCCAAGCAGCCAGGCGAACAGCACAATGCCCCAGGCCAGTTCGCTGCCGAACATCAACACCATTGCCTCGCGTAAGAGGAGAGACTGGATAGCGATGCTCACGCCCCCGTAGGCCAGCACAAATACGCCCGACCACACCCCGAGACGACGAGCGCGCAGCGGATGAATCTTTCGAGCGGAATTCATGACCGGCGCATTCTAACCGTTTATCACGACTGAATCATGGGGAATGAGATGAGCCATGACCACAGTGGTTGTATCCACGGAAAGGTGGCACAGGAAATTCCGACTTACTTTGATGCACCCGCCGTGACGGAATTCGAGGAATTCGCGAGGGCAGCACGATTCGCCACCCGCTTATCGGGCGTAACCCAAGAGACGACAATCCGCCCGAACCGGTCCCTAATTTCGTGAACTTAAGTCCCGAATCCATCCGTCCGAAAAGCTTCAATATCAGTCAACGTCCAGCGTCTTATACAAAGGACATATCCACTATTTCACGAATTCGTTTCCCATCCCGAAAAAACGAAATGATCGGACATCAACCCCACATACGGAACACCTGCTTATCGATGAGGGTTCCCCCTAACGCTTTTTTAAGGAGTATGATGACCATGACGCAGCGAACCAGAATTATCACGACGGGCTTGTTGACGCTCCTTCTGGCGGGGTGCGTTCCCACAACAATGATCTTTGTTCCGGACTTCACGAATCCGAATGCCGAGGCACCGGAGGAGATAATATTTTCAGGAAAAGTCTATGTCATTGGCGAGTTGGCCGGAGCATTGGCCGAGGAGATCGCCGCCGTCATCGAGATGAATCCCTACGACGGGACCAGCAGCGATGCACCCATTCTGATTCCGGGGAATATGATCGAGACCCTCGACGCCGAGTCCATGACGGGAATCAAGGCCACCTACGCGGCGCACATGCCTATCTTGCTCATCGAGGTAACCGCCGAGCAGATCAATCAGTTCCACCTTCTGCTTCTGGATCATGAGTACGCCTTTTCGATGCCCGAAGGTGTCGATTATGCGGAAGTGTACGCCTTGGATCTCGAGGCGGACGGAACGATGTTCCAATGGGTGCAATATCCTCCGGCGGGCACTGATGCGGATCCCGACACAGCGCTTGATCGACAGGCGCGGACCAGTATCCTTGTCGATTGGATGGACGACAACGGCAAACGAATGGAGTCCGATGACGCCGAAGCCGCCGGCCAGATGATCCCCAAAGGCACGGCGGACGACCTTACGCAACTGACCAGCGCTTTCGTGGACCAGAGCAACTTCTCCGGCTATGGAAACAACTACCAGATCACCCATTACGTTTACTCATGCCATTCCGTCGACACCGGTGACGACTGGTTCTATGTTCAACAGCAATGCGTCCTGAACGGGTCGGGGGCGTATGTCGGCCGGGTCGAATGGTATCAGGGCGGAGCGGGCGACGTGGCCTACTGGTACATGGACAAGGTCGAGATCAACAGCTACATGAACAATTATCTTAACCAACCCTCCTACGTCGGACTTGTGCAGTCCACTCCGGACACGGCCAACAACGTCACCCAGGTAACCAGCGGCGTAAGCTGGACGATCGGCGGCGAGGTTTCGGTCGGCTCGGAAGGCGCTTCCGGCAAACTTTCCGCGGGGGTGACGATCAGCAATTCCAAGACCGTGAACATCAGCGATTGTACCGCACTCAACAAGAGTAACGATTCGGGCAACAACGCTCACTGGGTCTATCAATTTAACCGCTGCGATAGTGTCTCTTACTTTGGCTATGCCGGCGTAACCGATCCACCGAATTTGTCGATCACGACGTTCCAGCCCCTGAACCAGTGGATCTGGCGGATGAACAATGCCGTCCGGCAGAACCGGGCGACGATGCACGTGGATTTCACCATGGGCTTGGTGGCGACGACGGGCATGTGGGATTTCATGTGGGTGTCGCATCCGGTCCATACCCCCCTCGACGGCGGCTCCTGGTCCTATGACGTTTGTATCCCGTATCCGGCCTTGCCGTAAGGCAAAATACGTTTCCCGACAAATCCGGAAATCTCAAACCGTAAAGGCAGGCGAACAACCGTTCGCCTGCCTTTTTTCAAGCACAAGCAACACGACCTCTGGCAGGCCATACCTCCCCTCCCCGGTAAGCGGCCACCCATCCCCGCGCACCCAACAGCCTGATAGTCTGTCCGTCTTTCCGCCCCTTTTCTCCAAAATGTGGTACAATAAAGGTATGGAGGTGTGCGATGATCGTGGAACTGACCGCCGAGGAGCGGGACATTTTGCGATCCCTGATCTCCCGGGAAGTTGCCGACCTCGGGCCGGAGATCCGGCACACGGATCACAGTGATTACCGCGACGAGCTCAAGGCCGAAAAACGCATGCTCCGGCACCTGCTGGATCGCCTCGCGATCCCCGAGTATGCGTGAGCGCGCCCCACGGAAGATCAGGGTACACTCTCGTGATGGGGTTAAGCCCATCAAGAGGAGGGGATTTGTGTATCCATTCCACGACCTGCAATGCGCCGAGACCGACTATCCGGGGGATTAGCTTGTCCTTTCGTACGGTAGGCCCCGACACATCATATAAAAAGGCCGGGCCCGAAAAGACACCGGACCCGGCCTTTCATAAACCATTAATATCCCGCCGCCCTTACATACCTGTTGGCGACGGGTCTTGTGCAAGAGTTACTTCTTGCCCTTGCAGCCGCCCTTGCCATCCTTGGGCTTCTGGCAGCCTTCGCCCATCGGGCAGAGGTCGCGCTGTTCACAATCGATGCTTTTCTCGCAACCCTTGCCCTTCTTCGGGCACTTGCACTCATCCCCGCATTCACACTTGTCGCCGCAGGGACACTGCTCGCCGCACGGACACTTGGCACAGGAGGCCATCTCGGCCGGGGTGCCCTGTGTCGTATGCTCGGCCGTCAGGGTAGGCACCAACCAGGCCGCGATCGCAAAGATGGCAAATCCTAGGAGTAGTCTTCGCTTCATGACCATTTCTCCTTATCTATGAAAGATACATGGATAACAAACAACTCAAACGATGATAAACGTCACGTAACTGGGGAAGAAAGAGCTAACATTGGGCGGCGGATTATTTCAGCCATACCGCCAGCAAGGCTTGTCGAGCGGCATGTGTAGCCCAAGGCCAACTCCAGGGTGCATCCAAAAAGTCCGGGCAGCCGGCCAAGGCCGCTTCCAGACCGCGAACCTCGTTGAGGATGTAACCTGATGTATAGCCGTCGGGTAACAGACGTTGTAGGCGTACAAGGAAAGGTTGTTCCGCTCCGCGTTTCGATACGCAGGGGCATGTCGGTGAAGGCTCCCCTTCGGATTCGGATGCATGGCAACGATAGCAACTCGAAGGATTCGGCCGTGGCTCGACCGGTATCGACGTGGAACAGCAACTCGATGATGATAGAGATTCCTCCGCCCCAGCGGCGGCACATAAGCACATGCCCCACGGGACGATCCCCTGAGTGACGACGCACAGAATGGCGATCCCTCGGAACATCATCGTATTCTATTATAACGGTTATCGATTCATGAAACCAACTCGATTTGCGGCACGCGCGGCTAATTTTTTCCTCTCCGTGCTTCCGAGTCTCCGTGGTCAAACCTCCGAGTCAACCACCGGCTCGTGTCCGGAAACGAAGCGCGCCCGGATCGCAGCGGCCAGTTCCCCCGAATCGGTGAAGTCAGACTTATGCAGGAACCATCCCGGCGACTCACGCTTAAAGAGAAAATGACTGACCAGCCAGATGTGTTCGCTACGTAAGCGACGGGCAGTTTCGCCGGTAACGACCACCGATGACGGAGGAGGCATGGCCATCGCCTCCCGCCAGTCAGTCGTCGCCCGGTCCAGATTTCTGAGGGCCACCGCTTCGCCCGGTACGATCCAACCCTCGCGGACGAAAAACGGCTTGACCTGACGGCGAGTACCGACCCTTTGCACCACCAGATAATTGAAATCCCTAACCGGTCGAACATATCGATAAGATTCATGCTCCAATTCCCGGCCACGCTGGAGAAGCTGTTTAAGGCGGCCGGCTTCCTCGAATGCCTGCCGGGCGGCGGCAGTGGCCATTCGCGTTTGCCACTCGTTCAGGACCTCCACCCGCCGGCCACCGGCGAACGACCATGCCGCCTCCACCATCTCCCGATACCGCTCCATTGGCAACGATCCATCGCACGGGGCCGGGCATCTGCCCATCTCGAAATAGGCACAGGCTTGGCCATTCGGCGTTTTTTCCAGAGTATGCTCGTACCGACACAGATCGAACAAATCCTGCAAGACCTGCACGAAACGGTTCGCCGCCGCTTGCGTGGGGAAAGGCCCCAGGTCGCCGCCGGTCTCGTCGGCCAGCCATTTGCCCACGGAAAATCGCGGGATTGCCGACGCCGGAACCACATGCACGAACCACGCCGGACCGAAAGCCAGGTTTTCCAGATAATCTTCCGGAATAAGTTCGCGAGCGATACGCAGGTACTCGTAGTTCAACTCGAACAGCGAGTCCGCCCGCTTCCAGCGAATCCGGCGGACAATTTCATGCAGCTTCAATCGCCGCCGCGAGCGGAGCGGCCGTGCAGCCTCCTGCCCTTCAGGCGGCTCGGCCGGCGGCTCCAGCAACCGATGCCGTAAAGCCCGGCGCATATCCGCCGCCGAAGACAGCAAAATCACCTGATCCTGCTCGTCCGTCAGCAAATAAACCCCCCCGCCACCGGGGAAACCCCGATCAGGACTATCCTCAGCCTTAGCGGACACCTCATCCGCGCCCTGCCCTTCCGACCGATCGGCCGCAAGCGGATAAGTCATCTGCTCGTCAAAAAGATCATCGCGTGGCATGGTGATGTGGAAAACTTGTGGAACTGCTGTTTGTCGATCGCACTTCGAAGTCCCCATGTATCCGAATTACTTTTCGCCAGGCTTCACGGGAGGCCGAACCGATAATTCTTCCTGCTCCCGCCTGAACTCCTCATTGCGCTGACGCCAATAGGCGATTTCCTCCTCCAAGGTCATGTCCTTGGTTTCCTCGTAAATCCGCCCGGTCATCCGGCGTTTCATCTCGACACAATCAAAGGTTTTCGTTTTCATCGACAATGACCTCCTGAGGAGTGTGGATACCAATCGACCCGTATCCCTGGGCCAAGTTAACTCCATTATACAACGGAATCCTTCGGAAGCTGACAATGTGCTTGAAATTCCAATTGACGATTACTCGGCAGAAAACGCCTGCAAGCCAGAGAGCAAGACTATTTCCTACGCTGTCGTTTGGATGCTCTTGGCGACGCAGATATGCCGGAATGTGGGGCAACGGTGGCGTCTAGCCCTGGAGCAGATTGCCACCCACGATGTCGCCAACCTTACGGGACGCATCGAACCCCGTATGATCAAACGAGGAAGGGACTATTGTCCGCTGATGCATGATCCTCGTCGGCAGCTACGAGCGGAACTCACGAAAACATAACCGCCGCGAAGAAAAAGGCTTACATACGAAAGGGCCGTTCTAGTAGTGATCCTCTTCTGCCGTTTGCATCCGGATATCAGCATAAAAAGTTAATACTTGCCTATGCCTTTTGTGATGGTTATCCTATACGATACGATCAGAGGGCAGATTCAGTGGCTCTTGATACAATTGTAACTACTTGTTTATGAATGAGTTGCGATTTTGCTTGCTTGAATAACAATGTTATCACTCAAGACAAATGCAGCTCAATCTCGAATCACATCAGGAGCCATGCAAGGCGTTCATGTGAAATAACCTGGGAATACAGATGCCATACGCTTTCGGGAGGGTACCACGGATGTCTGACGAGGCTTTTTTACGAAGGGTACTCATCTTTACGGCGACCTGTTTCCTGGCCCTCTTTCTTTTTCTCATTGCCTTTTGGACCAGCCTGTCGTTCGCTCTCTTCCTTCTCGTTCTACTGTTGATGCTCGCCGGTGCAATTCGTTATCGCAAGGAGATGGCGCAGTTATACACAGCCCAAATACAGCAGCGGGCTGAAGTACGGCGCATTAAAGAAGAAACCCGCATAATTGAGCAACAGAGGCGGGAACGACTTTTGATTTGTTTCACTCGTCAATGAGACATTTTGTTTTTCGGATTAAGCAACGGTTTTAGTCTCAGGCCAGGGCAACAGGCCTTGGCGTAGCTTGAGATTCTCCTGTTTCCGTAACCCTCGGGCCTGTTCCAGTTTCCGGCAACGCTCGGCCAGCAGGACCGCCGGATTTCCACGATACCAGTCCACCGGCCGCAGGTACGACAAGGCCGCGTGTAGCCGCTGGTGGTTGTAATGGTCAATAATCCGTGTCCGCTTAACGAACCCCATCTATGCGCCGCAGGGGTGGCGTGGCATGATG
>CAZXSA010000020.1:0-32983 GCA_964642815.1 uncultured Planctomycetales bacterium
TCGATGATGTTTTCGCTGACTCCGACGGTGTTGAAGATTTCGTGGGTCTGCTCGTCGCGGAATTCGATGGTTACGCGCACCCGGGCGGCGGTGGCGGCCCGCGGGTTGATTACTCGCACCTTGTAATCGATCAGCCGTATCTTCTCTACGTCGGGATAGTGCGGCCTCAGGGCCTTGATCATCGCATGGGCCATCGCGTCCACCGGGCCGTGCCCGCCGGAAACATGGTGCTCCGTCGTGCCATTCACCCGTAGCCGGACGATCACCTCCGTGTCCGGTTCGTTGCTTTTGGCGCTGCGCAACGCAACCGCCCGCCAGTGATCGAGTTCCCAGAAAGAATGATATAATCCCAACTCCTTGCGGCAGAGCAGCTCGAAGCTGGCCTCGGCAGATTCGTATACGTACCCTTGCTCCTCGTTTTCCTGCAGGCGTTTCAACAAACGGCGCTGGATGGCCTTATCGTCGACCTTCAGTTTGCGGCCGATCTTCTCGGCCACCCCGCTAGCCCCGCTCAGCTCGCTGATCAAAATCCGCCGTGAATTACCCACGCTTTCCGGATTGGTATGTTCGTAGCTGCATGCGGTCCGCTGGACGGCGTGTACATGCATACCTCCCTTATGGGCGAAAGCGCTGGGACCGACATAAGGCTGGCCGTTGGGCGGGACCAGATTGGCCACTTCGTAAACGTAACGGCTCACCTCGGTCAACCGGCGCAGGCCATCCGGCGTCAAAACTTCCCGTCCCAACTTGAGGGCCAGATTGGCCGCCACCGTCGTCAAGTCCACGTTTCCGCACCGCTCGCCGATCCCGTTGATTGTGCCCTGCACCTGATTCGCCCCGCAACGAACCGCCTCCAGCGCGTTAGCCACCGCCAACCCCGCATCGTTATGCGGATGAATTCCCAACGGCGCAGCCAGTTGCGACTGGATCTCCTCGATACACCGGGCGATATGCATCGGCAACGACCCACCGTTGGTATCGCACAGCACGAGGCACTCGGCCCCGGCCTCGTGCGCCGCCCGCAAGGTCTGCAAGGCATATGTGGGGTTGGCCGCGTACCCGTCGAAGAAATGCTCCGCGTCGTAGAACACCCGGCGGCCGTGCCTGACGCAGTAGGCCACCGACTCAGCGATCATTTTGAGGTTTTCCTTCTCGCTGATCCGCAGGACATCGCGCACGTGCAGATCCCAGCTTTTGCCCACGATGGTGACGATTTCCGTCTTGGCCTCCAACAGGGCCTTCATCCCCTCGTCGTCACCAGGCTTGACGTTCCGTCGCCGGGTCATGCCGAAGGCGACTATTTTTGAATGCTGCAATCCGCTCTTGCGCACCTCCCGAAAGAAGGCCGCGTCCTTGTCGTTACTCAGCGGGTAGCCGCCCTCGATGTAATCCACGCCCAGCTCATCCAGCCGGACGGCAATCAGCAATTTGTCATGCAGGCTCAGACTGATGTTTTGCCCCTGGGTGCCGTCCCGCAGGGTGGTGTCGTACAATTCGATGCGCTGCTGTTTGGTGCTCATAACGGTCATCCCATACTGTCTAACAAAAAACCCTGCCGCTTCGGGCAGGGCCGTCGATTTATCGTATATCCCGTCGACCGCCCCGCCTTCACAGGTTGCGAATAATCAGAATAATAATACCGAAGGACCGACTAAATGCCTGTCCACGGATTCGCCCGAGATGGTCACAGGATCCATGCATGATCGCGTTATCGTAACCGATCCCATCGACGGTGGCAAGGGGTTGTTGTACCCGGCCGGGACGGGATATAAAATAGGGGTTTGGCCGGTTTTCGGGATGCGGCAGGAACAAGCTACGAGGCGGACATGGTTAACGGCAAACCCATTCGTGCGGTCTATCCCGGCACCTTCGACCCCATCACCAACGGTCATCTGGACATCATCAAGCGGGCCAAGGTCTTCATCGACGACCTGGTCATCGCCGTCGGGCACAATCCCGAGAAACAGGCCCTCTTCTCCTCGGAGGAGCGGGTGGCCATGATGCGCGAGATGGTCGGGGATATGGACGGTGTCGACGTGCGGGCCTATGAAGGACTGACCGCCGAATTCGTCCTTTCCGTCGGGGCCAAAATCATCGTCCGGGGCATCCGTGATAACATCGACCTGCATTTCGAGCTTCAGCAGGCCAACATCAACCTGGCCATCGGTGGCGTCGAAACCATCTTCTTTATGACCAGCGACCTGTACGCCCTGACCAGCGCCACCTATATCAAGCAGATCGTCGAACTTGGCTGCAAGGATCTCAGCCGCCTGAGTCGACTTGTCCCCCCCAGTGTCGCCCAGCGGCTTATCGAGAAGTTCGGTAAATAAGCGGCGGTTTACCTGAAAACCTCGGCAACGGTGATACGTCTTCCAGTTGGAATAGCTTGTGTCCGAGAAAAAGGAAGGTGCAAACGATGTTTCTTTGTTTCACGATCATCACAGGCCTGGCGTGTCTATCGGCGGTGGAGTCGGGTTCGCCCACTGGGCCAACTTCCGCCTCGCAACCGGCCATCCAAGTCGTCGAGCTGAAAGGTGACGTGCGGATTAACGCACCGGTCCAATGGCGGGATGCCCATTACCGGATTCGGGGCAACCTGGTGCTCGAAAACGGCGGCGAGTTGTCCGTCGATCATTGCACCATCGAAATCATGAATGACTACGCCCGCCAGTTCAATATTGAATGGCAGGGCGGTCGGCTGATTACCCGGCATTCGACCCTCGGCGGCACGAAACAGGAGGGCATCGTTCGCCAATGTAACTTTGAATTGCGGCACGGCGAATGGATCTGTGAAGACACCACCGTGCGCAACAGTTATGGAATCGTTTTCGGCGGAGGCAACCAGGTCGGTAAACTGCGGGCCAAACGGCTGATGCAGGGACCGAACCCCGATGCCCTCATCATGAACGGCACCGGCGACGCGATCGTCGAGGACAGCACATTCAATATCGCCCTGAACGCGGGCGCGGGGCAGGGCGGTAAGGGAATTTTCGATTTTCCAACCGACAGGCCGGTGACCGCCGTTTACGATCACGGCAATGTCCCCGGTACTCAATACCGCCTGCAACTGGTCAATACCCGCGTGCCGGGGTGGTTTCTGTTCGTAAGCGGAATCGCGATGGATGGTCCGTCCGTCGAGATCAAGCTGCAACATGCGCCGCTGCTCATCCCGGCCATCAGCGGCAGCAATATCACCGGCGAGTTGCGCCTGCCCCACCCGTGGCCCGAACCGGGCGCGACCCAGCCGTCCACCTTGAAGACGGGCAATGTGACCTGGATCGGACGAGCGGAGGATGTGCATATTGTCGGTTGGGCCGCTTATTTCGGAGGACCAAAAACCAATGTCACGCTGCGCGGTCCGACGAATATCGCCGAGCTGATGCTTTGGCAGGGACGCGTCGAGTTTCTGGGTACGCCCGGCACCTATGACGCGGTGACGGCGGCCACCACCATCGAGATCGGTTGGCGGGCAAACTCGCCTCCACCGACGGGCGAGCCGCCGGCCGAGCTGATCATTCGTAACGCCAAGGTAGGCCGCTTCGACCAACAGAGCGGTGTCCGCGGCCAGATCACCGCGCACGGCGGGGCGCGCATATCCATCGAAAACGCCCAATGTGGCAACTTGCTGATGATGACCAAGGACGATAGCACGATCGAGCTGCGCGACATTCAACGCCAAGGCCATCTGGAGACCCGCGCGGAAGGCGGCGCCATTCGATTTCTCGACGAACCCGCCACGACGGCGGCACCCTGACGCCTGTCCCGGACTATTCACCACAAAGTTCACCGAGAGCACGGAGAAAAACGGAATAGGGACGAAGGCAAGGTTGGCTTCGGTTTCAATAAATGCACCCTGCTGAAACAATCGCTGATCTTGTTTTCTAAAAACTCTTTTATTCTCCGTGATCTCCGCGGACTCCGTGGTAAAACCATGAACAGTCCGGGCTACGGCATCTTTTCCAGTCCTTCCCAGAGGACGGTCCAGGAACCGTCGTCGGGAAAGCCCGGCGCCGGCCGCGCGGGGCAGCCGTCCCAGCCGGCGGCCATCATGGCCGTCGCCGATAACAACCCCCCACTACTCGACAAATAGAGGATCAACTCATCACTTTGATAGTTGTGTCCGTTCGGCAGGTAGCGATTTTTAGGCGTATCGATAAACAGGGCGTCCACCGCCAGCTTCGGATCGCCGCAGCGGGCGGCGGTCATCGCCAGCATCGGAAAATCCCAACCCCAGGCACGATTCCATTGCCAGTTCTCGAATACCCATCGCGCGGTGCGCCGCATGGTCGGCTCATCCACCAACGGCGTCGGCGGCAACATACCGAGAGCGGCGAGCATCGATGGATGATCCACCGTCTCGGTAAACGGCGGTATGGCGATGGCGGTATAAATCCCATCACGCTTCGGCAAAGCCGAAAGGTTCGCCAATATCCTGTCCCATCGTGGTTCTCGTTCCTTGCCCAATCGCTGACGCCATTGCTGCGCCATCTCCAGACCCCATTGCCAATAACAGAGTTCAAAGGTCGGGTTCAGGGTGGTGCGGTAATCGTATTTTTCCTGGGCGGGGATCAGCGGCGGGCCAAGTACGTATCGTTCCGCGGCCGCGTCCCAACGGACAAAGTCGGCCATGAACTGGGCGGATTGCTCGACCAGCGCAGCGTATTTTTCGAGGGTTTGGCGATCGTGGCGCAGGCGATACATCAACTCGGCGTAATAAATCGGGTGCGGCTGCTGCCAGATCAACAACGGACCGATGGGTGAGGGCGCTTCCCGGCCGTCCGGGCCGAGCATCTTGCCCCAGCGAACACCCGTGTAACCCTGCCGCCGGGCGGTTTCACGCATAATCGGGAGTGTTTTGAGATACCATTGCATCTGATGTTCCAACACTTCGGGCCGCCCCCAGAGGGCAAAGTGAACCGTGTGCCACCAGTGCATTTCCAGATGAAACTTGCCGTGCCAACTGTTGCAGGTGAGGCCGGTCTCCTGCGGCGGGTAGCCGCCCCTACTCTGGATGGCGGTCAGGTATTGCGAAAGCACGATCCTTCGTTCCAGTTCCCGCCAGCGGGGATCTCTGCTTTGGGACAGGTCGATCGCCCCACCGCGCTGCCAGTAGCTTGGCCAGAACGCGGCTGTGGCCACGCGGATCGACGCGAAAGTCTGCTCCCGCCCGACAATCGGTTCATCGCTAAAGGAAAATACCAATTCCAAAGCATCGCCCGGCCGGGTCGAAGTAATTGTAAATTGGTGAGATTCGCCCGGTTCGATCTTCGCGTTGGCCGACGCCTGAATCGCGCCGTAGTAAACCATTTCATCCAAGGTCCGCTTCACGATCAGGAGGTTCGGCCGGCGCTCCACAACCTCAGTTATGTGGCGGTCGGGCTTACTCCAGTCGTCCACCAATTTACCCCACTCGCCCAGCGGATAGGGAAACGCGACGGATACGCCTAATGCGCGGTCGTCCAGTAACGGCGATTCGATGCGGACGGCCACGGCGTCCATGTCCGGCGCGCAACAGGTTTGCACGAAAACCGGTTTGCCGTTTAATTCAAAGCGACTGCTCAGCAGGCCTTGCCAGAGATCGAGTTGCTGATCGGCGTTGTGAATATCCGCAAGCTGCAGGGGCGCGTTGTCTGTTTTACGCAGGGCCAATCCGATCCGGGCGAGGCTGAACCGATGCGGATTGCTGCGCAGCCATTGGGCGGCCGGCACGCGGGTATTGATCGGGTAACTCACCATGCGTCCGCCGCTGTCGAGATCGACCAGGGTGTCTTCGAGTTTGTAGCCTTCGGGATTGGGAAAGCTGTGCCAGGCCCAGTCCGCCATGGTCGCCAGCGGAATGCCCTTGGTGTATGCGTCCGCGAAGGTCTGCAGGCCGGTGATGTCGGCCGTGAAACAGAATCGGCCGTTACCGACCGACAGCGGGGCCACAATATCCGGGGCGCTCAATTTCACGTTGTGGCGACTGACCAGCGCCTGCCGGTCAATCCGCTCGGTCGCCAAGGCCACCGCTGCCAGAGTAAACACCATCCACCATGCCATGTACCGCCGAATACCGCGAGTCGTTGTGTCGATCATGAAACCTCCCTTCGACCGGCATTATACTGGATCAAGTGATAAGATATGTGATCCAGTCCTTGATAAACCCTCAATTAAGAAGTATGGTGAAACTTTGTTTGTCAGGACCAAAGGGACTTTGGGGAGACTGTAATCATGGTCGTCCGATTCGAGATGTTTCGAGGCGCGCTGACCACGTGGCAATCCTTATTTGCGGAAGCAGCGGAATTCGCCACGGGACTCGGCCCCGAACGGGTTATCTCCATTTCTCATTCCGAGGATCAAAACGATGGTGTCGTGACCGTCTGGTACTGGGATGATGGAGAGGATTAACCCGCGTGATCGGCAAGAAATATCACTTATCACTATTGTGAATCATTTGCGCTGCGGAAAGTTCGTTATATCGTCCCCCGTGCCATACCGGCCGCCCTGGCCGGCGTACAATTAATCTCTGGCATAACCTGTCGCGTAATCCGTGCGGCAGCGTTGCTCGGTGCGGTCGGGGTCTTCGCCCAATTCCTCGACCATTTGCCGGTGCATACGTTCGATGGTCTGTTGATAGGCCGGATCTTTCGCCAGATTCTTGAATTCGCCGGGGTCGGTCCTCAAATCGTAAAGTTCGCGTTCGGCCGGGTATCGCTCGCTCGGCGGGGTGTGATACACATACTTGAGCGTCCCCTTGCGGAACATGACATACCCCGAGGCGATGTTGTGGCCGTAGTATTCACTGATCGCCCGGTCTTTCCAAGGTGCATCGGCGTCGTCCATCCATGCGCATAGCGAATCGCCGTTCCAGTCCACGGGCGTCTTCGCTCCGCCCAGTTCGGCGATGGTCTGCACGACATCCACCAGCGAACAGGCCCCGGCCCTTTGTTGCGGTCCTTTCCAGCGCGCCGGCCAGTGAACGATCAACGGCACCCGGGCGGCGTGCTCGAACATGCAGTTTTTCCACCACAGGCCGTGCTCGCCCATGTTCTCTCCGTGATCCGTGGTGTAAATCACCACCGTATCGTCGGCCAGACCGCTTTTCTCCAGTTGAGTCAATACCTGCCCGATCTGCTCGTCCAGCCACTCGGTCAACCCATAGTAAAGCTCGCGGCCTTTTTTCACGATCGCGGGGTCCACGCCGATAACCGCGAATCCGGCCCGCAGGTGCCGGTAATTCAACGGCAAGGACTCCAGGTGTCCCGGCGGAATTTCCGGCATGGGCACCCGCCCCTCATAATTCCGCCAATACTTTTCAGGCACGATCAGGGGGAAGTGCGGAGCAAGGTAACCGGCGATCATAAAAAACGGTTTATCGCCCGGCTTGCGCTCGGCCAGAAATTCCACCGTCCCCTTGGTCACCCGTAGATCATGATCCAAAATGTTGGATTGTTCGCCAACATGAAAATCGTTGAACCGGTTTGATATCTTGCCATCCTGAATTTCCAGATAATTCGGCGGGCGACGCGTGCCCCGGCCGTGCTTGACATGATCGTTCATGTTACCGCCGATCTCGGTAAATCCATAACGGCGTGTACGGTCGTAGTGCATCTTACCGCACAAAACCGAATCGTAGCCCGCGGCGGTCATGATCCGGGCGATCGAAGGATAATCCGCGCTGGGCAGCCAGCAGGAATTGGCCCAGGCACCCACGCGGCTGGCATACTTACCGGATGTGAAGGACAACCGGGAGGGTACGCAGAGCGGCGAGTTGGTATAGGCGGACTCGAAGCGAATACCCTGAGCGGCCAGCCGATCCAGGTTCGGCGTGCGGGCGATCCGGTTCCCGTAACAGCCCAGCACTTTGGCGTTATGCTCGTCGGACATGATGACGAGGATATTGGGCCGATGGGCTTGACCCCCATCCGCGACCTGACCCTGGATAACGGTCGGCAGAAACAACGCGAGTATGACCGCAAGAAACCCGCTGGAAATCAGTCGTAACACCGGTTTTGTTGAAAATGATGACATCACTCGATTCCTCATGCATGAGACTGAAGTGGATGCCAACCATGTTATACAAAAATGAATACCGGTCCAAGCCCGCACGGGCTCTATCCCATAACCGCTTTCGGGGTTCGTTCATACCGCCGGTTCATCGGGGCGGGGGAGGGTAACGGTAACGGTGGTGCCGTGGCCGAGCCGGCTTTGCAGGCGGACGGTCCCTTTCATGGCGGCCACCGCATGGCGGACGATCGCCAGACCCAGACCGGTGCCCCGAAGGGAACCGGATCGGGCCCGCTCGACCTGGTAAAACCGCTCGAATACCCGTTGCTGTTCTTCCTCGGCGATACCGATGCCGTTGTCAACCACCGAGATTTCCAGCCGATTTCCGGAGTTGTCCGTGGTGGGCAGATCCCGGCAACAGATTCGCACCAGCCCACCCGGCTCGGTGAACTTGATGGCGTTGTCGATCAGATTATCGAGGGTGATGCGCAGCAGATAAGGATTGGCCGTCAACGCGTCGCCCGTGCTCGGCATGTCGCATTGCCATTCAATCCGGCGGTTGGCCAGCGCTTCGGCGTGCCGCTCGCGCAGCTCGGTAAGCAATCCGCGAAGACTGATACGCTTGCTCTGGAATTGCGCGGGAGCGGTTTCGATACGCGACAGATCGAGCAGATCGCGAACCATCTGCTCCATGCGTCGGCTGTGCTTGTCGATCATGCCAATGAAATGGCGGGCGGAAGCCGCGTCGGCGGACAGATCGCAGTTTTGCAGGGTTTCGACCGCCGCCCGAATGGCCGACAACGGCGTCCGCAACTCATGCGAGGCGTTGGCCGCGAAATCCACCTTGACCTGCATCGCTTCCGTCAGTTGCGTAATGTCGGTCAGCACCAGCAGGCGACCGACGGCCGGCAGCTCCGCGAACGCCTCGCCCTCTCCGCCGGCATCGTCACCGGGCAGTGTGATGTCCCATGCGCGGGCCAGGACATTCAGGGGGCCTTCGCAAGGCCGTTGAATCTGCAACCGGGTCTCCGAAACCTCATCGTAAACCTGTTCCACGTGAGCCGCATCACCAACCGGTTCGTCCGCATTCTGGCGAGGCAGGAGCATCTCCTGTAACTCGTGGTTCGCGACACACTCCTCCACGAGCAAACCTTGGACCGCCGAACCGCGCCCGCCATTGAAGGTATCCACTATTCCCAACATCTTCCGCGCCGCCGGGTTCATCAGGATCATCCGCCCCTGCGGACCCGCCACGATCACTCCCTCATGAAGCTGAGCTAAAAGAGCATCGGACGTGCGTCGCTGGCGATCGATCATCGCCATTTGTCGGGCCAGGTGATCGCGCATGTCGTTGATCGCCCGGGCTAACTGACTGAGTTCATCATCACCGCGTATCTGAACGCGGGCGGAAAGGTCGCCACGGGCGACATCGTGGGCCGCGCGGGTAATGCGGCCAATCGGTCCGCTCCACAGGCGAGCCAGGCCAAGGGCCAGTACGACTATCGTGCACAAGCCGATCAACCCGATCGTCCAGAGCAATTTCCGCACCGTCTCGGCGCGTTCCATGATCGTGGTCTCGGACATGGCGACCCGGACCACCCCCACCGGTTTTTCCAACGGACCAAGACGGACGGCTACGTATTTCATCCGGCGCCCAAGGGTGTCCGAAGGACGCACCAGCACGCCCCAGCCATCCAGCAACGCCTCGCGGATTTCCTGACGATCGGCATGGTTGGCCATTTCCCGCGGGTTGGCCTGCGAGTCGGCCAGTACTCGTCCGTCGGGTAGAATCAGCGTAACCCGCATGTCGCCGGCGGCGGCTCGTGGCATCGCCTTGACGAAGGCGTCGAGTTCCGGGCCATTGGCCGGCGCGAAACGCTCCTGAAACATGTAGCCGATGGTCTCCGCCCGGGCCTTGAGATAGGTCGTGAGTTCCTCCGCCCGCGACCGGTCCACGAAATGAATCATCGACCAGACACACGCGCCCAGCACGAGTACCATCAGTAGAGCGTTACCGAGAAACAGCTTGACGAAGAGCTTGCGGCCGGTTCGCATGCGGAATAACTCTCATTCTTCGGCGATCGGCGGACGAAAGGTGTAGCCGACACCGCGAATCGTATGGATCCAACCGGCCGCCGACCCCAGTTTTCTGCGTAAGGCGGAGACATGCACATCAATGACCCGATCGGTGACGGCCACGCTCGCGCCCATGACCATGTCGATCAGTTGCTCGCGGGTGAGCACGCGTCCGCGAGCGGACATGAGCACCTTGAGCAGGCGGAACTCCACGGCGGTCATGACCACCGGCTGGCCTTCGACGCTTACCTCGTAGCGGCCGGCGTCCAAATGAACCGGGCCGACGGTCAGAACTTGCGAATCGGCCTCGGCCGTCTGGCGGCCGCGGAACAAGGCCGCCACCCGGGCCGCCACCCGCTTGATCGAAAAGGGCTTGGCGATGTAATCATCCGCGCCGAGGGCAAAACCCACCAATTCGTCCGATTCCTCCGCCTTAGCGGTCAACATGATCACCGGTATTTTCGCGTATCGCGGATCACGCTTCAAGGTGGCTATCAACTCATCACCGGACATGCCCGGAAGCATCCGGTCCAGAATAATCAGGTCCGGCCCATCGGCCTGAAGCTTGCGCAAAGCCACTTGCCCGTCACCCGCGACTTGGCAAGCATAGCCCTCCTTTTCAAGATTAAAGCGCAACAGCTCGGCCAAGTCGGCTTCGTCTTCCACGATCAAAAGAGATTTGCCGGGACGCATAAACGCTCCACTTTCCGTTAGACGGTCTCCTGAGATGCATGGAACCTCGGCGCTTGAGGCCGGTTTTCATGCTAATGCCTGAGTCCTTGCCAAGCAATATATTAGCCGCACATATGTGAAGATTTGATTAAGGCCGCGTTAAGATCGGTCATAATCCGTCCGGGAGCGTCAAACCAGCCTGTATCTCCGGCCTCCATCGGTCACGGTTTGTCCGGGGCCGGACCGGGCAAAACATAAAACCAGCCTTTGGGGGACTGAGGGGTCAGCGTGAAGACAAGGGCATCGTTCTCGATTTGGCTGGGGATGATCTGACCGCGGCTGCCTAGGCTCGGCCCCTGAGCAACCAGATGCACCTGTTGAGGCCAGCCGACGGCCGGAATCCGCAGCGTTCCCTGACCATACACAACGATGATAGCCAGCGTACCCGCGTCGGTGCGGCAGTTCTCCTCAACCGGCGCCCACGCCACCAAGACCACGGGCTTTTCGGCGAAAACGGTGGTGCGGCCGTCGATGGCAATCTCGCGGCTATGCGCGCCGCAGAAAGCCGCCAGCCGGTTTTCCTTATCGACGCGGAAGGTCACCGCCTGGGCACCTTCATAAGTAACCGTGTGGCCGTTGACCTTGAAATCCTTGAGGGAGATTTGCTCCGACGGAAGCGGCAGGTTTTTCAGGATGGCCTCGTCCTGGGCCTGGTCGCGGGCAAATCCGCCGGGCCAGCATTCCTCAATATCACGCAGATGCGGAGCGACGGCCACCGCCCCGTTGGGGAAGCGGCAGGCCAGATATTCCGTTGTCCGAGAGAGATATTCCGGGTTGTCGTTCACGTCGGCGAAACGCCCGGTGGCCGGGTACGCGCCGAGGGTCTCGAGAATCTCGAACCACCAGCGGGCTTCATAGCCCAGACTTTGGGATTGATCGTCGCGCGGACGAAAGCCAAGGAAGGTCGCGCTGCCGCCGCCGTCAAACGCGCGACGAGTGCCCACGGTCCATTGCTTGACACGGGCGACGGGTTCCACCCCCGCGCGCGGGCTGACCGGAAATACGTGATCGACAAGCAGATCCGTCAGAATGGTCATGGGGGCGATGCCTTTCAGGGCACCGTCGAAAATAACCTCGCGGCCGGGGGCCAGCAGACCTTCTTCATATTCCGGCGTGTACTCGACGCCGAACAAATCCTTCCAAATCGTAAGGGCGGGCGAACCGTCGGCCAGCAGAACCGGCGGCGGACCGGTCCAGACCACCCGCCCGCCGCTGGCGATCAGTTGCCGCATCATGTTCAGCAGCTCGCGGTCGGGGAACGGCTCGAACAGGGTCACCAACGTGGTGAACCGCCGCCCGGCAACTTCAATGGCCCCGTTGACGACTTTTCCACGCTCGAGCAGCTTGGCCTGGGTAATCTGATTCGCGTAGGCGTATTGCGTCATCCAACTGCCGAATCGCTCGGCGACGGCCACCAGATCGAGCGGATAGAGCATGAGAACTTCGGCGTCACGGTGCCGCATGCCCTGCACCATGCCGTAATGGGCCGCGGCCGACGCCCCGAAGGTGTTGACCAGCGCCTGGCGGCGCCGGCTGATGACATCGGGCATCCCCCAATGTGCCCCGTAGGAATAAGGAATATCGTTCAGAATCCCGGTGGAGCAAGCCAGCATGAGGCCGACATAATTGCGATCGAGCCAGCCGCACTCGGCGTGGTCATTGCCGTTACCGGTGAGGAAATCGCCCCACTTGAAGTAATCGTGGCAGGCCGACGCCGCCTGATGCACCGTGTTCGACCAGAGGAAATTAGAGGTATATTCGTACTGGTGGGCGGTCGGGTGTTGGCGGCCGGTGCGCCAGTGGTCGATGGTCGGGCTTTCCGCCCAGGTGGCATGGGCCCGCGCTTCGAGCTGATAGCCGATGCGGCCCTCGAGGTGCCGCTTGGCCGCGGTGAAGAGGTCCACCACGCCGTCCTGCAGCAAACGGTAATAGCGGGACCGGAAAAGGGCCGTTTCTCGAACGGCCTCGGCGCTGTCGCCCCAGACATGCTGAAAATCGCCCTTGGCGGAAAGGTCGCCGGCGACATCCTCCTGCCCGTGTACGAAATAAACAAGATACTTGGCGAAATCGCGGTACTGCTCACCGTAGCGCTCGGCATATTGGCGAGCCAAGCCGGGGCTGACGTAGCGCAGGGCGAATTCCCCGTGGTCGTGGTGTCCGAAATAGGCCCAATCCTGCTGGATGTGCATTTCGTCGGCATACAAGCCGTTGAATTTCACGCCGGCGTCGACGTATTTGTCCGTCAGGTTGTTCAGATAAGGCAGGGCTTTTTCGCTGAAGTAGTCCATTTCCGGGGTGTGATAGATTTGCACGACGAGCACGCGATCGAGCGGGCCGAGATCCGCACGGCCACGGCCGTGAATACGCACGCGTACCGCCCCGCCGTCTCCAACGCGACGAACGGCGGCGGGCCAGACTTCTGCTTGAACGGTGTCCGAAATTTCCACGATCTCCGCCGGATTGACGACAAGGTAGGGCGTGCCGGGAATGGCCCGCTCGCGGAAAGCGAATACGCGCACGCCGGCATCCTTGACCTCCAGCGGGCCTTTGTTGTTGGCCCAAACGGTCTGGCGCCAGAGCTGCACGCTGTAATCGCCGGTCTTGGGATCGCGCAGCCCTTTACGGTAGTGCATCCACATCCCGGATTCGCCGGTCTGCCGGGCGTAGGCCGGCCCGATCTCCAGCGGGCTCAGCAGGCTGAGCTCCAGACCGAGGCCAAACTGTTGGGCGAACTTACTGATCGTGGCGATGTGCCGCACGTATTCATCCGTGTCGGGGGTCAGGCGACGGGGTTTGTCCTGGCCGGCGCGGTATTGCGCGAAGAAGTGGTCGAAGGCGATAATCAGCGTGCGCTGCCCGGCGGCCTGCGCCGCGGTGCAAATCTGCCGCAGACTTTGCTCGTTGGGCGTTGTCCCGAGACTGAGATTGACGGGGCGGTCGGGGTCGGTCAGGGCCTCGAGTTCCTCGTCGGTCACCAGAATGATCGCCGAGCGCCCAAGGAGAAAACTCCACGGCCCGGGAAAGCTTACCAACTGCCCGTGGTAAACATTCTCCGGAACTTGCGGAGCGAGTCTTTCACCCGCAACGGCTAGCGCGGCCACGACCAGCCAAACGATGGCTGTCCGAACGGTTAAATGCATGAAAGGTGTTTTACCCATCGACCATACTCCTTGGACTATACAACTACAACTCAGCCAACCTTGTCCCCACGTACCGGGAAGCCATTTTAGGGGGATTCGTAGCGGCAGGATAACCGCATCGGCCGTCGAAACAAAGAGAACCGGGGATTGAGTGGAAATCGAGAAAACGGCGGCAGGCTTGGACGGCACAAGCTGACAACCCGCCCCGTCACGCGCGGGTTGCTCAGTTTGAACAATCAGGATCGGAGGGGGAACCCTGGCCGCTCAGACAGCGCTGAAATATCCCGAAGTCTTCCTGGTCGATGTCGCCGTCGTCGTCCATTCCGGCATTATGACATAACGGATCCATTTGGGGGATAGCCGGTCCGGATAAGCAGTCGCGAAAGTGATCGTAATCATCCTGATCCACATCGCCGTCGCCGTCGAAATCGCCAGGGATGGTCCAGGGGCAACCCGCGGCGTCAACAACCGCGCCGGGCACGGTAGAGGAGCAGAGATCGCAGGCGTCACCCACGCCGTCAGCGTCGGTATCCTGCTGGTCGGGATTGTTTATCGTCGGGCAGTTGTCTCTGGAATTGAGCACCCTGTCGAAGTCGCCGTCACAGGCATTACCGAGACCATCGCCGTTGGTATCGGCCTGGTCGGGATTGTAATCCATCCAACAGTTGTCACACTCATCGCCGAGACCGTCATGGTCGTAATCGAGTTGATTGGCATTGGCGATCGATGCACAGTTGTCGTAGGCATTAATCACCTTGTCGCCGTCAGCGTCCGAATTGGCGGGGAGGTTCAGACCTCGTTCGGGCCGGGTAAAGTTATGGCAGTAACTACAATCATAGCGGCGTCGGTCGACGTGCCTCGAGTGCGTTGAGCTGAAACTGCTGGATTCATTACCGTGGCAATCGTTGCAAAGATCGGAAGTGGGTTTCTTGGGGGCGTAACCCAATTTGCCCTGCAGATTCATCACCACGGGTCCGCCGGCGAGGGAGGCGTGGCATTTCCCGCAAGCCAGGGCGCCGGACACCGGGGCCACGCCGTGATTGATGGTCTGAAACTCGTGGACCGTAACAAGCTGATAGCCGCCGGACAGCCCGGCAGAGGACATGCCGTCCTGAACCGCCCGACTGAAATCACCGGTAACGAAATAGGTAAAAGCCGAATGGGGGATAATCTGCCCGGTGGTCGTGTGTCGGGCCGCGTTCGAGCGGTGCTCCTTCATTGGGTAGATCTGAGCCCCCGAGGAAGTTACGCTTCCACGGGGAAGGGCCAGATCGTATTCGCCGGCACTGTTCACGCTCACCGACTGCCCGAGGGCGTATAGCTGGCTGGTTCCGTCCCACCACTGGTAAGCGGGCGTCACATTCGTACTTCTGGTTTCGGTTGGCTTGAAGCCACCCTGCCCATTGAACATGCTCGGGGTCCAGACGGGGGTATTCCAGTTTCGGCTTACTTCCGTGCTGACTTCGGTGGCAAAGTCGGGGATATGGCAGGTTTGACAGGCAACCCGGTAGGTATGCTGATTGGTTCTCGCGGAATTACTGGAGGCAAAGTGCAGTTGTTGCGGATGACAGTCGGTACAGGTGAAAGACCAGCGGAAATCGGTAGGTCGCAGATCCAGGCCCCGGCCAAGCACCTTGTGATCAAGGAACAGATGACACTCCTGGCAGTCGAAATTCTCGCCGATCGGAGACATGTGCACATCCGCGCCGAAGGATGGAGCGATCATATCCGACGAGAGATCGCCGCGCTTGGCGCCGTCGCTGCCGGCGGCGGTGGCATGGCAGCGAAGGCAGGAGGCTCGGGTCGGCAGGTGTACGGTGCGGGCCGCCTCCAGGACGTTAATGGACATTCGGCCTTCATCCGGCTGATAACGAAAATTACCGGAGGCGTCCTCGATCGGCAATTGCCAGGTATGACTGTTCCCCTGATAGTCGGCAAAACTCACGGATTCCATCGGACCGGCCGGTTTACGTTCGTAAGCATCCTGATGACACAACAAACAATCAATATTGGCCAGTTGTGATTCACGGAGCATGGCGATGGGGGTACGGCCATTACCCGCATGACAGGCCGCGCAAGTCGATCTTCGCGAGCTGGTCGTGGCACCACAATAACTATTGAAAGCCAGTTGGCGCTTACCGGCATCGCCGGTGATGTTCACCACATTCGGTGTCGGGCCGGTCCATTGATAGTGCACGGATTCGAACATTTCCCGGGCCTGAACGCGATGGCAGGCGAGACAGGTCTCAGGACCGTTGTAGTACGCAATGCCTTGATGGGCGGGACCGGCGGAAACGACGGCGCTGCCCCACAAACCTACCAGCAGCGCAAAGAGGGGAACGCCGAGCCGGAAACACGGAAAGTCGGGGCGGTAGAGCTTCATCGATTTTCCCCTAGACAATGGAATCGCATTCGCGGCCGGACCATATGCACGGTGCAGGCCAGGCAGGGATCGAACGAATGGACGACGCGCAACGCCTCGATAGGCTGATCCGGATCGGCGACAGGCGTGCCGATCAAGGCCTGCTCGATAGGCCCCTTGACCTCCGCATCATCCATAGGCGATGCGTTCCAGGCCGTCGGCGTGATTACCTGATAACGCGAAATCTTGGAATTGCTGATCTGAAGCCAATGGCCCAGGGCTCCGCGAGGGGCCTCGGTCAAACCAACACCGGTGGCGGTCGTGGGTATAGCCTTGGTGGTCACCGTCGCCCCGCCGACAACAAGCTGATTGAGCCAGCCGTCCATGGCGTCGGCCACCTTCTTGGTCTCGAGGGCCCTGGCCGCCAGACGGTCCAGCACGGAAATGCCGTTTCGATAATCGCCGTTCACCCACATGCGCGCCAGCGGTCCGACCTCGTGCGGCTTACCCAGATAACGCGGAGCCTTATCCCACGAATATGCCCCGGGCTTGTCCAGTTCGGGCACCGTGACACCGGAAGCAGGCGGCAGATTGCCGCTGGCGGCGGTATACCAGGAATATTTCACGTATTCGGTAATGGCATTGGCGTCGACCGATTGCAAAACATTATCGGTCAGCCGGCCGCGGGCCAAAAGGCGAGTGGTGCCGGCGGCATCGAGGTCGAATACTCCATAGGACAGGAGATTCCGGCATCCTTGACCAAGCTGATAGTACTGGGGAAACAATGCGGCGACGGCTAGGGTGTCGGGAATCAACACGTTGTCGATGAAGCCGCGGATTTCAGTAAGCAAGGCGCGGAAATCGGCGATTTTCTGAGTGGTTACCGCCTCCGTGTTACCCCCGCAGACAAAAGTGGCGGTACAGGGAAGCTTGGCGCCGAAGATGGCGCCCATCTGATGGGCCTTGCGGCGAATGGCCAAGGCCTGGACATAATGATTAACCAGGGTCGCGGCGGTCGAGCCGGATACCATGTCATTCGTGACGTAGCGCGGCGTCCAGGGCGCCAAGTCGAGGATGCCCGTCGTGTCGATGTAGTCGAGAGCGGCCAGATGATAAAAATGCAGCACGTGGGATTGAATATGGTCGGCGCCGAGTACCAGATTACGCAGGATGCGACCGTTGGCCGGCGGGGTATTGGCGAAGGCGGCTTCCAGGACCATGCTGGCGGCCATCGCATGGGAGGTAGGACAGACGCCACAGATGCGTTGCGTGTAATGTACGGCGTCACGAGGATCGCGGTTGCTCAGGATCGGCTCAAAACCGCGGAATGCGGTCGCGGAACTCTTGGCGTCGACCACCTGGGGAACCCCGCCAACGTTATCGACCGTGATCTCAATGGCCAAGTGGCCTTCGATGCGCGTGACCGGATCAATTCGGATAGTGGTCGGCATCTACTTATCCTTCCTCGCCGTTCTATTTGAAGAACGGCGACATGCCGTCGGGGAAATCGGGCTGAACGCATCCGATGCACGGGCTTCGTCCACCCACGCACCAGTTGACTCCGAATTCTCCGGCCGCACCGTTGTTGAATTTCCGCATGTAACAGTCCGCGTAGGTACGAGGGCCCTTGCAACCCAAATCCTCGAGACATCCGCGCTGACCAAGGGCCGTGGCGTCGTTGTCGGCGCCGCAATGATTATGTCGTTCATGACAATAGTCGTGAATACGTTTGCCATAGAACTCCAGGGGCCGCCGAGCCGCATCCAGAGGCGGGGCCTGTCCCTGGCTTTGCAGATACGCGATCGTGCCCACGATCCAATCCGGGTGGGCCGGGCATCCGGGAATATTGATGATCTTGTTCAGATTGCCCAGCAGGCCGGTGACTCCGACACATTGAGTCGGATTGGGCGCGCCGGCGGATACTCCGCCATAGGCGGCGCAGCTTCCGACCGCGAGAATAAATGCGGCGTTCGGCGCGTAATTCTGGACGGCATGTTGCATGGTCATCCCGGTCCAGATTTCGCAATATTTACCGTCGCCGCCAATGGGGATCGCCCCTTCGATCACGAGCACATAACCACCGCTCGCCCGGGTGGTTTCCGCGCTGGAGACGGCCAGATCCCCGGGGGCGGCCATGAGTGTCGGGTGGTAGTCGAGGTCGACGGTATTGAGCAACAGAGCATCGGCTGTGGCGTAATATATACTGTTGAGCAAGGATACACTGTCACCGTTACAGCCGAGCCCCTGGAGCCAGATAACCGGCGTCTTGGAAGGGGTGGAAAGCGCTTCCGCCAGCGCGGATGCGCCCCGCATGTTGAGTTTATGCGCGGCGGCAATGGCGGCCAGGGCCTTGAGGAATTCGCGCCGACTGATGTTCATCGATGGTTCTCCGATTGCCGATTCATGGAGCGTGCTCGTTTATTCGCGGATATCCCTGAAACCCGGGTCACTCGCGCGCCCCGGTAATGTACTCCTTAAATAAAAGGACATCGTTGTTGTTGACCAGGTTGTCGCCGTTAAGATCCGCATCAGCGCATCCCGGGCCGACAGGCACGGTTCCCGCGAGGCAAACCTGTAGAAAACCGAAATCGGACTGGTCTACATCCGAATCGCCGTCCAGATCGCCGGTGACCCATTTCACCGTGATCGACACCGCTGTCGAAGTCTTGGTGGCGCCGTCGTTATCCGTGGCCTTGGCGGTCAGGGAATAGGCTCCTTTAGGAACCTGCGACCAGACCATGCCATAGGGCGCGGAAGTGTCTTCCCCGATCTTGTTGCCGTTGGCGAAAAACTCGACCCGAACGATGCTGCCGTCAAGATCGGATGCGCTGGCGGTGATGGGTATATCGATAGGCGCGGGTTGAAGAACAGCTCCGGATTCAGGGCTATCGATAGTGACGAGGGGCGCCATGTTGGGCGGGGGTACCTGCAGGTAAATGGGTTCTTCGGCATAAAAAAGTTCGCCCGTATTGCTCTTGCCGGCCACCATGAAGATCAGTTCATAATAGTCATAGACGGCGGCGGAACCGACGGTGAGGTCAAACGAGACCAGCGCAGGGTCGAGACCCCAGGACAGGTAAAAGTCATTGTAACTATAGGTGCCGGGGGCCCCACCCCAGTTGGCCCAGTCGCAATCGGCCAGATAACCAAGGGTGGCCCCGGTGGTGACCCCGCCATAGCGAAATCCCTTGAGTCCAAAAGCGTAGCGATCGCCGGTGTTCAAACTCCCGGCACTGACATAGAGGGACTTGGTTTGGTTCCGCCAGGCGCGAAAAACCTTGAATGTACCCTGGTTGTTGGGATCGGCCGTGCCGTCGTCTCCGAAAACCGCGATCAGATCGTTGCGGTAAACAGTGTGGCAAGCGGCGCAATTGCCATTGCGTGTCCAGGCCGCCTCGGCCAGAAGAACGGAAGGCCACCCCAGCAGGAGACTGGTTGCCAGGCAACGCATCATCTGTTTCATGGTTGCGCCATCCTTACGAAATCCTTTTCCATTCTTCACCACCGGAAATCGCTGGGATATCGGGCGCGTGGCCCGTAAAAAATACGGCTTCCGGCCCTCGATGGTCATGCCTTCTATTCGCGGGTAAGGAACGGAAACCTTTAACCGGTTTGGAGAGGCGATTTTCGGCTGGCCAACAAGTATACATACACACCCAAAGCATGGTTCACCGGGTGGGGAATAATGACCTCGTTGCACACTGTTTTTTCGGGAAAACTTCGCCCGACTCCGCTTGATGGAATAAGTGCATTATATCACGCACCTTGATCGATTCAAGCATTTTCCATGAGATTTTTCAACTTCTTAAACCTGCGACATGGAATGAAGCTTCGGCCCACTGAAAATCCTCTAACGATGACGAAATCGAGGGTTTGAATCGCACGGGCAAAACATTTGTCTCGATAACGAACACCATGAACAGTTCACCTTTTAAAGGTGTTACGCTGCCGAGACATCGTTCAAATCACCTAGGATTCCAGTTAGCACTAATACTATACAATTACCTGTTTGGAGGCTGTTGGAATCTCCCTGCCTGGTGCAATACAAAATCGCGCCCGTATCAGAACCATCTCTTATTGAATTGAAAAATCTCCCGTCAGGCCCACAGATCGAGCAGGCCGCCGGCCGGTTGCCAGATGATGAGATAAGGTGGATTGTTGGGTATGGTTTCCTGGATAATGATCGGCGGATCGGGTGGCGGCCAGTCCTGGCTCGGCCACCAGCGATGCACTTCGTCGATGAACGGAGGATGGGCGGGCCAGGGTTTCCAGGGTTCGATGGGTGATACCTGTTCGGCGGTACATTCGGCGACAGACAAGAGCTTAGGCATGGCCTCGGCGGTGATGATCCTGACGCCAAGCAGGCTGCGGAATTGATCCAGACCCATCGACTTGCCACGCAGTACGGCCGCCAGACTCAAACGGCAGGGAGCGGCCCGGCCGAAGCACAAGCCTGCCCAGCGAACCAGCGCAGGATAACTACAGGCCAGCGTCTTTTCGCAGGATGTGGGGAAACAGCCAACAGGTCTGATCGGATGTATCATTTCCCTTCGCCTCTCCGATCCTTTCCCACCGGAAGCACCATTCACCACGGAGGCCCCGAGAAATACTAATTAGAGGGGTACACGAATGCTTTTATAGCGGGGCAATGAGCCGAGACCGGTCGCCGGCCCTTCCCTCTAAATCTTTTAGAAAATCTTCGTGTCTCCGTGTTCGCCGAATGCGGAACCTCGCCTGGGCGGGCCTCCGTGGTTAAAAACCCATGCATGATCCACGACGACCTTGCGAAAAGGCTGACGAATCGCTCCGGCGGAAGTAAAATCTGCAAGTGCCATGCCGGGCGACGTTGTCCCGGCGTCCATACCGGGCATACGCGATAACCCTTTGTGCGAAAAGGGATTGATGGTGGCATGGGACAGATATGGCCGGCGAGCCGGATTGTTTTCGGACCTTGGATTGTTGAGCCAGGGCATCGGCGGAGCGGAATTGTTGTCGCCAGACGACAGGCGGTTCGCGGAGTAGAATGCGACGTATGCGACTAAGTGAACTGCAGTATGAACTGCCGGAAGAGCTGATCGCCCAGGAGCCGGCCCAGCGGCGCGATCGGAGCCGATTACTGGTGTTGGATCGCGCTTCCGGACATTGCACGCACGAATCTTTCGAACGGCTGCCTACGCTACTGCCGGCGGGATCGTTGCTGGTGTTGAACGATACACGGGTGCTGCCCGCCCGATTGCCGATGCGCCGGGCAAGCGGCGGGCGAGTAGAGGGTTTGTTTCTACGCGAGCCGCGCCCGGGGCAGTGGGAGTTGATGCTGACCGGGTCAGCGCGTCTGAAGGTAAACGAGCAGTTGCATATCGTCGGTTCGGATCGGCAATTGAAATTGCTCGAGCGTCTTGACGCGGGCGTCTGGCTGGCCGAGCCGGTGCCGCCGGGTGATACACAAGAGATCCTCGACGCGCACGGCCTGGCCCCCCTGCCACCGTATATCAAGAGACCCGTTCGACGGCCAACTCGAAGCGCCGGCAAGGGAATACCAGCCCGAAGCGCTAGCAAGGGACCACCAGCCCGAAGCGCTAGCGAGGGGCAACTCTTCGTCGAGGATGAGGGGGAGAAAGAGGGCTCGGCGGATCACTCGTACATTGACGATCGCAATCGCTATCAAACGGTATACGCCCGGCATCCGGGGGCGATCGCCGCGCCGACGGCGGGGCTGCATTTCACGCCGGAGTTGTTACAAACCCTGGCCGACGCGGGCATGGAGACAACTTTCGTCACCTTGCACGTGGGGGTGGGCACATTCGCCCCGATCCGCCGCGACAATCTGGCCGAGCATCCGATGCACGCCGAATGGTACGAGTGCTCCGAGAAGACCGCGACAGCCATCAACCGGGCCAGGGAGCAAGGTCGCCCGGTGGTGGCGATCGGGACGACCAGTGTGCGCGTGCTCGAAAGCAGCGCGGAGAAAAACGGGCGGGTGCGGCCGGGACAAGGCGAGACACGCATTTTCATTTATCCGCCCTACCGTTTTCGGGTGGTGGACAAACTGATCACAAACTTTCATTTACCAGAAAGCACTCTGCTGGCCCTGGTCTTCGCGTTCGCGGGGCGGGAGCGGATTCTGGCCGCGTATACCGAAGCGATCCGCCAACATTATCGATTCTTCAGTTACGGGGATGCGATGCTGATCCTCTGATGACCCGCGAAGTGGGTAAGGATCATGCTGGCCGTTCTTTCCGGCATCGACTCACGCCAGCCACGCCCGCTGACGGGGAAAATCTTCGGCCAATACCTCGTTGACGATGTTCACGTCGTCCACTACCTGGAAATCGAACATGCCGACGCAGATGAAGTCCGCTCCGTTCTCGAACGCGTAACGGAACCCTTCGCCGGGAACACGCTTGCTGTCGCTCTTACCGGGGGCGATGGCCCCGGCGGCCAAAACCTTGTACGCGATCCACGGCTTGCCGACTTTCTGCATATAGGCGATGGTCCGTTCCGGTCCGGTCGCCCAGTAATTGTCGTTCGGGTTCTCCGAGACGGGGGCAAACTGGGTTTCCGCCTTGTAGGACCAGTAATCGATACGGTGCAGGGTTTTCATGTAAAAATCGACGTCGATTCCGGCGTCCTCCACCAACTGGACGACCTCTAATTCATGGGCGGCGGTGCCGGCGATGACTTTCCGGTCCTTGATGTAGGCGATGACTTTCTCGAACTTGTCGATTTGTTTTTCCTTGGTCCAGCCATCGGCGATATTACCCTGGATATAAATGCCGGCGGCCCCGTTATCCAGGGCCTTCTGGACGCTCGAGGTCAGATCGTTCGGATCGGGGCGGCCCGGATAAGCCTGGGCCAGCCACTTTATCTTGCCGCCCTGTTTCCAATATTTGTTCAGTATGCGGATTTCCCGCTCACTGACCCGGACAATGGCCGTGTTGATCCCGCAGGCCTCGCATAGCCACAACGTCTCGATGACCTTGTCGTCGGAAAAATACTGGCGCACCAATGGCGAGGCATAAATCAAATCGCGGGAATGGGCGAATCCGCTGAGCAGGTTACCGCCGCAGATTAACCGGCTGATTTCGAGTGGACCGATGCGGCCGGTTTTCAACGTCCCCTTCACATCCCGCGGGTTGGCCTTGACGGAGGTCAGCACCGAAGCGCTGGTCAAGCCATCGGCCGGTTTGTCCTTGAACGCGATCAGGGCACGCTCCTCGAAGCTTTTCCATCCGTGCGTTTTCATCACCGCGTAAACGAACGCTCCGAACACGGGCAAGGCGGCCAGGCTCTGTAACAACTCGCGACGATTACCGGGCATGTCGGCGGATACCGGAGGATTGTCCCCGGCCAGCAAGGCTCGACCCGGTACCAATTCGCGCCCCCGCGCCCGCGGCCGGCGCCATAAGCCGGCCAGGCCGAGCCGGGCGCTCTCCGGGAAAAAGAGGATAATCGCCAGCGCCGCCATCTCGATGAGATTCTTATTGACGTAAAGATAATGCCCTTCGGCGCCGGTCCAGTTGAAATAACCAGGCACGGCCGGGTTGGCCAGGTAATACAAAACGAGCAACAAAATGCCAAAGAAGGAGGCCAGCCGCGGCAGAACGCCAAGCACCAAACCCAGCCCAATCAGCGTGAGCCCCCACATATTCGCCAGATCGACGATTCGTAAGATGATCGGCTGATCGACAATCCGGTGAAAATACTCCGCGCCGTACCAACGGGCCTGGGACAGATATCCGGCCGCGGTCCAGTGCGGATCAAGCAGCTTGACCAACCCCTCGTAAAGAAAATGCCAACCGATAAGCCCCCGCAGTACAAAAAGCACAAACACCTGCGGGCCGGACAAACGCGCGGATTTCACGGATGGATGGTCAACAACCATAAAATAGCCTCGATAAACGTGCATTTCGCATTACGAAAAATCATGGTTTCTCCCCGATTGTTCCGGGACGCCCTTATTTTAATCGATTTACCCTGGGAATGGATACGGGATCGGATCGATCCGGGATTCGTTTGCGCGCGGATTCGAGACACGCCCTTTCGTCATGCGGTCTCATCGCCCATCCTTGGTCTCAGGCGCACCAAGGTCGGGTTCGAACCTGGGTCTCGGCCAGGATTTTCGTCGCGCAATTCGCGTCGTCGATGACCTGGAAATCGAACATGCCGACGCAGGCAAAATCAGCCCCGTTCGCGAACGCGTAACGCATGCCGACCTCGGGTTGGATCGCCCCGGCGGCCAGAACCTTGAAGGCAATCCACGGCTTTTTCACGTTGCCCATGAAAGCGATGGTTTGTTCCGGATCGATCGACCAATAGTTATCGCGCCGGTTGTCGATCACGTTCAACGGCGGCGTCTCGGTCTGGAACGACCAATAGTCGCTACGATGCAGCGTTTTCATGTAAAAATCGACACCGACCCCCGCGGTTTCGAGGGTCATGGGCACGGCCAGTTCATGGCAGGCGGTCCCCGCGATGGCGCCTCCGCGCTTGATTTGGGCAATCGCCTTCTCGAAAATATCAAGACGGTTGTCCCGGACAAACTGATCGGCGAAAGCCCCCTGGATGAAGGCCCCCATCGCCCCATTGTCCAGGGCGGTTTGGATGCTGGTGGTCATGTCCTCCGGCTTCGGATAAACGACGGCCAGCCATTGTATTTTGCCGCCTTGTTTCCAGTACTTTTTCAGGATGCGGATCTCCGGCGGAGCGGTACGCAGAACCACGGTGTTGATTCCGCAGGCCTCGCAAAGCCGCAGCGTTTCCAATATCTTCTCATCCGTGAAATATTGTCTGAGCATGGACGATACGTAGATCAAGTCTCGGGAATGGGCCTCGCCGCTGATAACGTTTCCGCCGCAGATCAGCCGACCGATCCGTGCCGAGCCGATTTGTCCGGCCGGCACCGCTTCCTTGAGATCCGCGAGGCGTACATTGCGGGCCGTCTTTATCGTCGCCCCGGACAGGCCGCTGATCCCGCCATGCAGGGCCTCCATCAGGTGCCCTTCCTCGTAACTTTCCCATCCGTGCCTTTGCCAGAAGCTGTATACGAACGCGCCGAAAAAAGGCAGAACGGCCAGACGTTTCAACAACTGCCGCCGATCGCCCGGCGGCGAAAGCACCGGATCGAGACTCGGGGACGCCCCCGCCAAAGCGGGCGACGTGTTGTTTCCGGCCACACGAGACGGGCGGAAGCGGCCGAGCAATCCCAATCGCGCGCTTTCCGGAAAAAACACGATGATGCCCAAGGCCAGCAGTTCGATGATGTTTTTATTGATCAGCAGATAATGGCCTTCATTGGACAGACCGTTCGTATAGCCGGGCAGGGCCGGGTTGGCCAGGTAATACAGGGCCAGGAGCAACATGCCGAAGACCGCGGCCAGGCGCGGGAGAACGCCAAGCAGCAAGGCCAGCCCGATCAAAGTCAGCCCCCACATGTTGAGCAGATCAACGATTTTCAAAATCGTTGGATGGGCGACAATCCACTGAAAATAACTTGAAAACAACCACCGCGCTTCGAGCAGATAGCCGGCCGCCGTCCACTCGCGATCGAAAACCTTGATCAGCCCCTCGTAAAGAAAATGCCAGCCGATGCCCACGCGCAATAAAAATAGCACGAATACCTGCATACCCGATAACGAGGTAGACGGGCCGATCGCCGCCATCGGTTCTTTACGCATCATCGTTCCTCTTATACCGGCGCATGCTTGCTGAAAGAGCGCGTGCGCCTTCGGATTAGGATGAGAGCTTGCCCCTGACAAAAGACTTGCGGGCCGGTAGATACCAACCCGGTTAGGTCAGGTTCTCGCTTCTCCGTTCCCTGCCTCGACAAAACGCCAAGTTCACTACGGACATTTTAGCGACACCGGAGCATCGAAGCCACCCGATGAGGGTTGCGGACTTATTCCGGTTTGGGGGCGGCTTTGTCGGGCTGCTCCATGATGACGCGGACGACCCCTTCCTCGGTGATCGTTTCGACGTTCATCCCGGAGCGGTGGAATATCTTCAACATGCCGATATTTTCCGCGAGCACGTCAGCGGAGAATTTCCGGATTCCGTTCATGCGTCCGATCTCCACCAACCGCATGAAGAGGATCGTGCCCAGGCCCTGCCGTTGATAATCGTCGCGGACCACGAAGGCCATTTCCGCGCTGGTCTTGGCCGCGTCGGTCATGTACCGCCCCACGCCGATGACTTCCTCCTGGCCGGCGGCTCCCGCCACCCCGACCAGGGCCATTTCCGTGTCATAGTCCACGTTGCAGAAAACCTGGAGCTTATTGTGCGACATCGTTTTCAATGAGCCGTGATAGCGCAGATACACGGTCTTCTCGCTGAACGAGTAGAACATATCCTTCATCATCGGCTCGTCCTCCGGGCGGATCGGCCGGATCATGATTTCCTGTCCGTCCTTCAGGGCGATGGTCGTCTCGTACTGGGCCGGATAGGGATGCCGCGCGGGCGGCATGATCTGGTTGGCGTATACCAGCCGCCGCCGCTTGGCCGCGTAGAGCAACTCCGAACGGAAATCGGGGTGGGCAATGCTGATCAGGGACATGGCCCGTTCGCGCATGTTCCGCCCGTGGAGGTAGGCCACACCGTATTCGGTAACGATGTAATGGCAGTCGCCGCGGGTGGTGACCACCCCGGCCCCTTCCTGGAGACAGGCGGAGATCCGCGAGCGCGGACCGTCCTTGGTCTGGGCCACGCTGGGTAGGGCGATGATCGGCTTGCCGTTCTTGGCCAACGCCGCTCCGCGAATGAAATCGGCGTGTCCACCGATACCGCTGTAAAGCATCTGCCCGAGCGAGTCGGCGCATACCTGTCCGGTCAGATCCACTTCCAAGGCCGAGTTGATCGCCACCATGTTATCATGCTGGCTGATAATCAGCGGATGGTTCGTGTATTCCGAGGGCTGCATTTCGAACAGAGGATTGTTGTCCAGATAATCAAACAACTCCCGGCTGCCGGCGGCGAAGCTCCCGACGATCTTGCCGGGGTGGAGGGTTTTCTTACGGCCGGTGATGACCCCCTGACGGGCCAAATTCATCACCCCGTCGGAAAACATCTCCGTATGGACACCCAGATCGTTCTTTTCGGTCAGGTGCGAGAGCACGGCATCCGGCATCCGCCCGATCCCCAATTGCAAAGTCGCCCCGTCCGGGACCAGCCGGGCGATGTGGGCGGCGATCTGCTGAGTCACTTCGTCAGGCTCGATCATCGGCCATTCGAGCAGCGGCTCGTCGTGCTCGATGAGGCAGTCGATCTGATCAACGTGCAGAAAACAGTTGCCCAGGGTCCGGGGCATGTGCTTGTTGGCCTGGGCGACGACCAGCTTGGCCGACTCCACCGCCGTCTTGGTGATGTCCACGGAAACGCCCAGGCTGCAGTAGCCGTGCTCGTCCGGCGGGCTGACCATAATCAAGGCCACGTCAATGCCGATCCGCCGGCTCTTGAACAGACCCGGCACCTGCGACAGGAAGATCGGCGTGTAATCCGCCCGGGCTTCGTTAACCGCTCCGCGCACACTGTTGCCTATGAAAAAGGCGTTGGCCCGGAAGGCCGGCGCGTAACGCGGATCGGTGTAGGGGGCCACGCCCAGAGTGAGCACGTGGACGACTTCCGTATCCGCCAGGTCGGTGCCAAACTCGACCATGGCTCGGACCAGTTCCTGCGGCTCCCCGCAGGCCGATCCGATGAAAACGCGATCACCGCGTCGGATCTTCTTGATCGCCTTGGCGGCGGGCATGATTTTATCGGCGTATTTTTCGCGCCATCCGTTACTCATGGCTTACTTCTCCGTGAGGATAATTCGCGCGTCCGCCGCGACGGCTCCCTTGCCGGTCGGGTAGACGATCAGCGGGTTGATGTCAATTTCCTTGATACAGGGGTTTTCCGTTACCAGTTGTGACAAGCGGAGTAAACAATCGGCGACGGCCTCCAGGTCCGACGGCGGCTCGCCCCGCACGCCCTCCAATAACCGATAGGATCGAATATCCTTGATCATCTCGGTCGCCACGTTTTCTCGAATGGGGGCCAGGCGGAACGAAACGTCCCGCAGCGCTTCGGTATAAATCCCGCCCAGGCCGAACATCAGCAGCGGTCCGAACCGCGGATCACGGCTCATGCCCAGGATGATCTCCTTGCCGGGCGGGAGCATCTTCTGCACCAGCACGCCCCAGATTTCCACATCGGCGCCCATCTTTTCCTTAACCGAGGCGATCATCGCCTCGTATCCGCCGCGCACGGCGTCGGCGTCCCGGAGGTTGAGTTTGACGCCGCCGACGTCGGTTTTATGCAGGATCTTCGGACCGGCGATCTTGAGCACGACCGGATAGCCCATGTTCTCGGCCGCCGCCGCCGCCTCGTCCGCCGAGACCGCGAGCTTGTAGGGCACCAGCGGGAAACCATAGGTTTCAAAGGCCTCCAAGGCCTTGACCTCGACCAGTTGCGAACGCCCCGCCTGACGCTCCTCGTTGAATAGTTTTTCCAGGGCCGGACGATTCACGTCGTAGTTGCGATAACCGCGGATGGGCGTGCGGGTCCATTTGGCGAATTTACCCTTGGCGGCCAGAGCCCGCATGGCGTCTTCCGGGAAAGTGTAGGCGGGCACGCCGCCGGACCGCAAACGATCCATCCCCGCGGACACGTCCACCGCCCCCATGAAACACGCCAGGATCGGCTTGTTGCAGAAATTCTTGGTGTCGCAGACGACCCCGGCGATTTCCACAACGTCGGTCATGTTCTGAGGAGTGACGATCACCACCGTCTGGTCCACGCCTTCATCCGAGGACACTGCGTCGAGGGCCGCGCGATACCGGTCGTGCCGGGCGTCTCCGATGACATCGACGGGGTTTTTGATGCTGCCCGCCGCGGGCATCTGGAATTTAAGTGATTTTTGGGTGTAATCGGCGAACTTAGCCAGCTCCATGCCCTGGCGGATACAGGCGTCGGTGGCCATGATGCCCGGGCCGCCCGCGTTGGTCACGATCGCCGTACGGTTGCCCTGGGGCATGGCGTCATCGATGAACACCGGGGCGAACTCGAACAGATCCTCGACCGATTCGATCCGCAGTACGCCGGCCTGACCCATGATCGCATCGTAAACCTCGTCCGAGCCGGCCAGCGAGCCGGTGTGGGAGGCGGCCGCGGCCGCGCCCTGGGCCGTCCGCCCGGTTTTGATCGCGAGGATCGGCTTGGCGTTGGCCCCGTGGGTGATATCGAACGCGGTCTCCACGAACCGCTGCCCGTCGCTGATGTCCTCCACGTACATCATGATGACCTTGGTCTGTGGGTCGTCGGCCAGATTGCGGAGCAGGTCGATTTCGTTGATGTCCGCCTTGTTGCCGAAGCTGATGAACCGCGAAAAGCCGATGTTGCAGCCCTTGGCGTAATCCAGCAGGGCGGTACACAGAGCGCCGCTCTGGCTGATGAAACCGATCGGCCCGGCTTGGGGCATATCCTTGCTGAAACTGGCGTTCATCCGGACATCGGGATGGGTGTTGATCACGCCGAGGCAGTTCGGCCCGAGGATATGCAGACCACGCTCCTTGGCGACGGCGGCCAGCCGCTTTTCCCGCACCACGCCCTCCCCGCCGACCTCCTTGAAGCCGGCCGAGATAACCACCATGTGCCGGACACCATGATCGGCGCATTCGACGACCACCTTTTCCACGAGGTGCGCCGGCAGAATAATCACCGCCATGTCCAGATCGTCGTCGATGGCCGACACGCTGGGTACGCAACGATTACCCAGAATGCAGCGCGCCTTGGGGTTCACCGGATAGACGATCCCGTTGTAGCCCCCCAGAATCAGATTGCTGACAATCGCATTACCGACCGATCCCGGCGTTCGGGACGCGCCGACCACGGCGATCCCCTTGGGGGCGAACAACGGTTCCAGGTCGCGCACATGGGATTGGGATACGGGAGGGGATGCCTCTACCACATTGGTTTTACGAGCCATGTTACTTATTCTCCTGCCGGGCCATGCTGAGGGTTGGAGGAATGTCTTCCGGTGCCGATCCGCGGTCGCCCGGCCAACCGGCATGATAACTCAGCAAGCCTTATATCGAAATCCGACGCCCCTTGCCCCAGTTATGGTTTGAAAAGGACAAGCGGCTCCCATAAGCCATGACCCTGTCCCGTCGGTTAAACACTATTATAGGGCCACCGTTACGGGTCTATCGGCGGGGCGTCATGCGGTTCGTCGATGTTCTCACCTACTTCATATCCGTCGGGGCTAACGTCAACGACGGATGAGGTTAAGGTTGCCCCCCCGGGCAGCGCGGGGCGCGAAATACCGTCATCGCATTCTCCTAAGCGGTTACGCCTGCCAGCTTTGGAGAATGTGGGCGTAATTCGCCCGCTCGAACGCCTTGGGGTTCGGGCATTTCATGAGGCTCATGCTACCCAGAGCCTGTTGCAACGAGTCGTATTCGTGTTCTTCCAGCCAACGGCCGATCTCTTCGCGCACTTTCTTGAGGTGCTCGGGTCCGTTCATCAACAAGGCCGAGACCATCTGCACCGCCTGCGCGCCGCACATCACCGCCTTGATGACCTCCAAGGCTCCATGCACGCCGCCGGTGACCGCCAGATGGGCCTGGACCCGCCCGGACAACACCGCCAGCCAGCGCAACCGCAGGAGCAACGCTCCCGGATGCGAAAGGGTCAGCGCGGAAAGGACCTCCAGTTCATCGATATCGATATCCGCCTGGTAAAACCGGTTGAACAGGATCAGGCCGTCGGCCTTTACGCCGTCCAGCCGCTTGGCGACGTTGGCGAACGAGGAATAATACGGCGACAGCTTCACCGCCACCGGGATGCTGACCGTCTTTTTGACCGCTCCGACCATGTCCACCGTCCGCTGGACCAGCACCTCGCCGGTTTCCTTCGCGTCCGTGCCCAGGTCGTAGACGTTCAACTCCAGAGCGTCGGCCCCCGCGTCCTGCATCAGCTTGGCATAGTCCAGCCAGCCGCCGAGGCTCGCCCCGTTCAACGAGGCGATGACCGGAACGGATACCGCCTGCTTGATCTTGCGAATCTGCTCGAGGTATTCCTCCGGCCCCAGTTTGAATTCCTCGGGACTCGGAAAATACGAAAGGGCCTCCGCGTACGAGTCGGCGGGCACATCCATCGAGCGGTTGGTCGCCAACTGCTCGCTGACGATCTGCTCCTCGAACAGCGAACGCATGACGATCGCCGCGGTGCCCGCGTCCTCCAAGCGGCGCACGTTGTCCATGGAATCCGCCAGCGGGCAGGCCCCCGTCATCAGCGGGTGCGGTAACTTGAAACCGAGGTATGTGGTGGAAAGGTCCATCTGCCAAGTCTCCACGTTTCGCAAGGAAAAACTGTTCAGCGTCCACGGCGTGCGGCGGGATCACAAGCCGGCCACACCCATTCGTCTCGTTTTATCGCGCGCCGAACGTAACGACGCGCTGATGTCATGTTTATCGGCCGCCCCGGCGGAACACCGCCCATCGCGACGACCGCACCGATCTCTTAATTTTCGCCGTTGCCCTCGTCCTTCTTGGGCACCCGCATCTTGGCCATGTGGTCGTAGATGGCCACCCGTCGATGGGCGGCGACTTCCGCGTCGGCGGCCAGGCGGCGGAATCGTTCCGCGTTGATCTTCTCGACCATGCGGAAGCGGGTTTCGTTGCGCATGTATTCATGTACCGAGGTCTTGCCCGCGGCCGCGTCCAGAACCAGCGGCGGCTCGCCTTCCAGCAACCGGCGCGGGTCGTAGCGGTACAAAGGCCAGATTCCGCTGTTCACCGCCAGCTTTTGCTGCTCGAGGCCCAGGGACAGATTGTACCCGTGGGCGATGCAATGGCTGTAGGCGATGATCAGCGACGGGCCTGGATGGGCGTCGGCTTCCTGGAACGCCTTGACCGTGTGCTGGTCGTTCGCCCCAAGGGCCACGCTGGCCACGTAAACGTGGCCGTAACTCATGGCCATCAGGCCGAGGTCTTTCTTCTGTATTTCCTTGCCCGCCGCCGCGAACTTGGCGGCCGCCCCCAGCGGCGTGGCCTTCGAGGCCTGCCCGCCGGTATTCGAGTAAACTTCCGTATCCAGCACGAGGGCGTTCACGTCGCGCTGCATGCTCAGCACATGGTCCAGGCCGCCGTAACCGATATCATAGGCCCAGCCGTCGCCGCCCATCATCCAGACGCTCTTTTTCACCAGATAATCGGCTACCAGCTCCAGGCGCCGGGCATCGTCGTTCTGGATACCGGCCAGCTTCTGCTTCAGAATCGCCACGCGTTCCCGCTGGGCCTTGAGCCCCGCTTCGCTGCCCTGATCGGCATGCAGCAAGTCCTCCACCAGGTTGTCGCCAAGCTGGCCCGCCAGGCGCTTGAGCAACTGGGCGGCCAGATCCTTGTGGGCGTCGATGCCCAGGCGGAAACCGAAACCGAATTCCGCGGCGTCCTCGAAGAGCGAATTGGACCAGGCCGGTCCCCGCCCATTGGCGTCCTTGCAATAGGGCGTGGTCGGCAGATTCCCGCCGTAAATCGACGAGCAGCCGGTCGCGTTCCCGATCAGCAGCCGGTCACCAAACAATTGGGAGAGCAGTTTGACGTAAGGCGTCTCGCCGCAACCCGCGCAGGCCCCCGAGTACTCAAACAACGGCCGGAACAACTGCGAGGTCTTCACGTTGATCTTGTCGATGGCCGTGCGGTCCGGGTCGGGCAGG
>CAZXSA010000021.1:0-32598 GCA_964642815.1 uncultured Planctomycetales bacterium
AATCCATGATCGCTGAACTCGACCAGCCTCCACCACAGGTCATGATCCAGGTACTTATGGCCGAGGTGACGTTGACCAACAATTTCGAAATGGGCATGGAATTCGCCTTCCAGGATTTGTTGTTCAGCGAGAAGGCGTACGTGGGGAATAATAATATCGTCAAGGGCAACGGCCATGATTGGGTGGTCGGGACCGACCTCGGGGCCGCCCCCTCCGGCGTGGCCGGGATGAGTTTCACCGTGACCGGCGAGGATTTTAACTTCCTGCTTCGCGCCCTGCAGACCGAGGGGCGGCTGGAAGTGCTTAGCCGTCCGGCGGTGCTCGTTCGCGACGGTCAGGAAGCCAATATCAAGGTCGGCGACCAGGTGCCGGTGGTCAAGGACGCCACCATCAGCGGAGCCGGCGTGGTGACCCCGTCGGTCAGCTACGAGGACGTTGGGATCGAGTTGCTGGTGACCCCCATCATCAATCCGGATGGTTTCGTGAATCTGCAGATCGCCCCGTCCATTAAGGCCATTGGGACATCCAATGTCACGGTGGCCACCGGTATCACCCTGCCGATTTTTACCAATCGCTCGGTGGAGACCTCGGTGACGGTCAAGGACGGCGAAACCATCATCATCGGCGGTCTGATCAAGACTGAAACCACGGATGACGAAACCAAGGTACCGCTGGCCGGCGATATTCCGATTCTCGGTAATCTGTTCCGCACCACCGGCAAGTCCAAGACCAAAACCGAGTTGCTGATCGTGCTGACGCCGCGGGTTATCCGTACGGTCGAGGATGCCCGCCGGGTTTCGGTGGAAATGCGGGACCAGACCGGCATGATGGACAAGACACGGACGAATCCGCTGATGAACGGTCTGCAGGTCGCGCCGGAGGTGGACCAGTTTGGCCCGGATCCCTTGCGTTTGGAAAAGACCGCGCCGAGCAGCGCACCGGCCGCCGGCGAGGAAATGGGCCCCCTCATCGAAATCCAGGAGTTCGGGCCGGCCATGTCCGTGATGGAAGTTCAACCGGCGATGTACAGTTTTGGCCCGACCGAAAAACAAACGCGCCGCTAACGGCTCCGGGAAACAATTCATTTGACAGGGGTATGGACCATGCGCTTATCCATTTTGCATGTGGGCATGTGTATTGCCGTCATGGGCCTGATTATGACGGGATGCGAGGGGCAGAATATGGGGATGGGGCCAAGCCGGCAGCCCACGCCGGACGAAGTCCTGCGCATGCCCGTCGAATACAACATCAATAACCTTGCGGTGTTTTTTAATCCTAATTCCTCCTGGATATGGACGGATGATCGTTCCCGAGTCATAGGCTTGTTTGTTAATTCGCTTTATCTGCTGGGGCATGACGGCAAGGGGGTTTTCGGCGATGGTGTGATTCGACCCAAATTGTATGTTATCGAAGTCACGCCCGAGGGCCAGAAAAAGCAGACACTGTTCAAGGAATGGTCCTTCGACGTGGAGGAGGCTTTGCCTTTTCGGGTGAAAAAACCGGCCGCCCTGGGTTGGGGTTATGGTCTTTTGCCGCTGGACTGGGAGGATACCGACCTGAGCGGCCGCGATATTCGCGTGGTTGTTTCCTTTGAACGCCGCGATGGGCGCATGGTGAACCATCGGGGTATCAATTTCCGTGTCCCTCACGGGGGGCGCTGACCATCAGCCCGCTTCCGGGCACCCAGGCAGAACAATGATCCGGCCTGCTCTTCCGGCTTGCCCGTCCGCCGATTTTCGCCTACACTTTCAGCCATCTTCTGTTGAATTGGAGTTGTGGATATGCAAAAAACCCTTCAGAAATACCGCCGGGCCATTCGTCAAGGCAAAATCAATCCGTTAGTCCATTGGGACGGCCAGACGAGCGGTCCGCTGCTGGATTCCACCTCGGCGGATGTGCCTTTATGCCTGCTCGATTTCGCCTGTTATCGTTTGGAGGATGGACCGTTTGCGATCCAAACGCGGGAACGCGAGTTCGCGTTCGTGCCGGTCAGCGGACAATTCGAGGTCCGGGTGGACTCCCAGGTGTATCAGGGACAGCGCGAGGGTGGTCCATTCGCCGGCCTGCCTGGGCGGAGTAACGCGTCGGCGGTCTATGCCCCGGCCGACGCCGTCGTGCAATTATCGGGCAATGGTGAAATGGTTTGTTTCAGCGCCCCGGCCGCCGGGCACAAGCCTCCGGCTTTCGTGCAGGCGGGAGAGCGGCCTAATGTACCCAGGGGTACGGGGGTCTGGTTGCGCGAGGTGGTCACCCTGTTCACGCCCGAGGATGTTTCCACTGTTCTGGTGGGCGGTGAAACCTACAGCCCCCCCGGTCTCTGGTCGGGAACCCCTCTGCATGTACACGACGAGGATGCCATCGAAAAAGGGCAGAGCGATCACGAGGAGATCTATTACCACCTGGCTCGCGTGACCCAGGGGGAGTGGGGGCCCTTTGGCGTACAGATGCTGTTCGATAGCGATGGGCTGGATCAGGCCTATGTGATCCACGACCATGATGCGTTTGCCATACCCGGCGGCGCCCATCCGGTTATTGCCGGCCCGAACAGCGACATGCTCTATATTTGGGCTCTGGCCGGCCCGGGATCGAGGCTGGCCATGCTGGACATCCGCGAATTTGCCTACCTTAAGAAGGTCGGCGAGATTCTCGATCAGGTCACGGCGAATCGGCCGCGATCGCCCTTATCGACCGGCGAGTTCGAGCGGATGGTCGCGGAAGCGAACCTGCATGCGCATGAGGCCCATGTCTTGCGCATGCATCTCAAGCAACAGGGCGTGGACGTTCAGGGTTAAAGCGCCCGCTCCAACCACCGCCGCCAACCATGAGTGAAATCGACCATCCCGCGGATCATGGCCGGGGCGGTATTTCCTTTTCCAGACTCAAGCCGAGCTGCTCGCCCAGCTTGAGGATATTGGGCAGATCGCCAAAGGCATCCTGGCCGGCGTCCATAATCAGCCGATGGGCGCGTTGACATTCCTCCTTGGCCGTCGCCAGGTCGGCTTCGGCGTTCGGGTTGCCGGACACTTGGCTGCGGCGATAAAAACCCTCGGCCACGTGGTAGTGGCTGGTGGCGTTCAGCGGATTGATCTGCAGCGCTTCCCGCAACCTTCCGATGCCCTGATCGTATTCGCCCAACACCACATGGCTCCACCCCACGGTATCCAGCACATTGGAATCACCGGGAGCGAGTTCCATCGCCCTTTTCGCGTAGGTCAAGGCGGCTTGCGGTTCCTTGAGACTGTCGAGCAGCATGTACGCCAGATTGTTCAACGTCATGACGTCGTTCGGGCGCAAGGCGAGAGCGGATTCGTATAATTTTCGGGCGGCCGCGTAATCATTCAGACGATGCGTGACGATGGCCAGTTGCCGGGTTACATAGAACTTTTCATACTGGCTCCGGGCGTCCTCGCCGTTGATTTCCGCCAGCAGGTCGCTCAAGGTCTTCGCCTGGCCCTCGAAATCGCCCTGGATATCCTGCAAGGCCGCCAGCAGATACCGAGCGCCGCGTTCCCTCGGGTTGGCTTGCCGGCGGGCCTGAACGGCCGGCATCAATTGATCGACGGTCACAAGCCGCCGCTGCCGAACGTCCTCGTTCAAGATGGTGAACAAGCCTTCCAGACCGGCGTTTTTATCCTCCACGGCTTTGATGTACCATTCGACCGCCTGCGGAATCGCGCCTTTGGCCGCATAGGCGCTTCCCACCAGCATGACCACCGCCGGCGTACTCCGCTCGGCGGGTAGTTTGTTCGTGGCAAAATCGATCACGTCGTCAAAACGCTCAAACTTGAAATAGGTATAGAGTAGGAAGCTCAGATAACGTGATTCGTACGCGCTCTTTTCGGCGGCCTGAGTGGCGTATCGAAGCGCGTCGTTGGCTTGATTCCGCTGGCTGGCGATTTCGGCCAATAAGAGAGGCCAAATCGGTTGATCGGGCTGGGATTGAGCGCGGGGGGTGAGCAGGTTCTCGGCGGCATCGAAGCGTCCAAGGCCCATATAGATATCCACGAGTTGCCGGACCAGATCCGGAGTCTCGAATCCGCCGTCGAATACGCCGCGGAACTCCCGAATAGCCGGCTCGATCTGCCCGTCGTATTGCAGGGCCCGGGCCAGCAAGATGCGTGGTTCGTGGTTGGCGAAACTCGGATTCAACCGAACGGATTCCTGCAGATCGGCGATCGCCTCTTTCCATTTGCTTTGCCGGAAATAGACCGCGCCACGACGGAAGTATCCCATGGGATTGGTGGGATTACGCTCGATATAACGGGTAAAACGCTCGATGGCATCGGCATCCCGGCCGGAAACCGAGGCGAATTCGCCTTCCGCCAGAGTGGCGAAATCCTCGTCGTACAGCGACCGGTACGTTGCGATTTCCTTGCGAATGTCGTCGGCCCGGCTCGGGTCGCGCAGTTGGATCAGGAGATCGATGAGCCGGCTATAGGCCAGCCGGCCGTTGCCTTTCTGGGTGGGGTCGCTTTCGGCTTTGGCGATGGCCTTGCGGAACCAGGTTTCCGCCTCCACCGGATTACGAATGTTCATGAAGAAAGTGCCGATCTCTATGCTGACGCCGGAGTGGTCCGAGTATTTTCCCGCCAACCGAAAGGCGTCGGTGATCTGATCCATCGGCAATGCTTCCGGACGTTTCTGCTCCACCAGGGTGTACAGGTGGGCCGCCAGCAGGAGTTGCGCGCCGGCTTTTTGTACCGGATCCGCGTCCGTCACCTCCTCGACGAGCCGGCGCAGCGACTTTTCCGCGCCTTCGTAATCCTTCATCTGGTCGCGGAGGAATCGGCTATAGATATCCACCAAGCGCAAGTTTTGCGGAAGTTGTTGATAGGCCTGTTCAAAGATATCTTTCGCCTTGTTCCGCTGGCCGACCGCTAAATACAGATTGGCCAGGCGTAGCAGATTGTTGGTGTCGCTTGGATCCTGCTGTCGCGTTTTTTCGCGACGCTCGATGGCCGCCTGCGGATTACGCCGATCCTCGCGGGCTTCCATCTCCGCTCGCACCCACGGATGGTTGGGCGACAGACGATTGGCCATCTCCAGGGCGTTGTTTTTCTCGACTTCCTTGCCCATCAGTTCATACGTGCGAGCCAAACCGATGGCCGCCGGTCCGTTATTGGGGTCGAGGCGTAGGGATTCCGTGTAGGCCGTCACCGCTTCCTCGTAGTTCTGCATTTGCATAAGGGCCATGCCGAGCCAGAGTTGTCCCTGCGAGTAACTGGGATAGCGTTGGACGCCGGCGCGGAGATGGGCTACCGCCTCGGAAATCTCGGAGGCGTGCTCGGGCACCTCGCTACGGGCCAGCAAAACCCGGCCGCGCAGGAAATGCTCTCCGGAGGGGTCCAGTCCCAACTTGATGGCCTTGGCCAGCAAAGCATCCGTATCCGACCAATTCTTCTCGCGGATGGCATTGAAGAACAATTGCTCCACGATCGTGGGATCGTCGGGCTTGAGCTGGTAGGCTTCCCGCAGATACTTGAGAGCCTCTTCATTATGGCCGAGCCGAGCGTGCATCTGGCTGAGGCCGAGGGCTCGAATGACCGGATCTTTTTCCTCTCGAAGCATCTCCTCGTAATGGCGGGTCTTCTCTTCGTCGTTTAAGGTGTCATCGCTCGCCAGCAACAGGGTTTCGATCTGCTTAAGGGTACGTTCGGTTGTCGGTCGTATATCGGAGTCGGTCGGTACGGTGGAAGGCGTTTCCTTGAGACGGCTTTCCGCGATCGCCTTGGCATTTTCCAGGATTTTTCGAATATCCGCCGCTCGGTCCTTGCTCATTTGGCCGATTCCGATCAGATTGCGCAGCGCCGTGGTATTGAGTGGATCAACCTCGATGACTTCCCGCAATAATTTCTCGCTTTGGGCAATCAGGGCCGCGTCAGGCGGATCCTTTTCGCCGGCTTGGAGCAGTAGATTGGAGGCTTGGACGATTTTTGCTTGTTCGGGATTGACTTGGCCGAGATCCGCCGCCAGTTCCTTGCGCAGTTCGGCGGCCGCTTCCCGATTGCCCTGAGCATCCAAGGCGTTGGCCTTCTCAAGTTTGGCCCCGAAGTGGTGCGGGTCGATTTGCAGGACCTTTTCGGCCGCGAGGATGGCTTCTTCGTAATGGTTCAGGCGGTTCTGAACATAAGCCATCATCGCCCACAAGGTTGCATCGCCGCCGGTGGCCTTCAGTAGACGGTCCAGAGTTTCGGCGGCCAGCCCGAGTTGATTGGTTTCCATGTACATGACGGCCAGGGCCCGTTCGATGCGCGGTTCCAGGCCGGCCAGTTTCTTGCGGGCTTCCTCCAGTTTCATGATGGCCTCGGTTTTCTTGCCATCCAGCATGAGCAGTTGACCGCGCATGTACAGGGCGTTGAGGTCATTTTCCCCGCCCGTCGTATTGGCTACGGTTTCCTTGTAAAGATCCTCCATCCGACTCTTGATGCGGGCGGTTTCCTTATCCTGCTCTTCCTTGCTCTTGACATTTTTGGGCAGGCCGGCCAACAGCCGCAAGTCGATTTGAAAAGCTTCATTACGAACGGCGGCCATGAATTGCAGATTTTGCCAGGCGAGATAGTGATCCCGTTTGATGCCCAACTTGATACGCTCATCCAGAACTTTGCGGGCATCCTCGTCGCGATTGCTCATGGAATAGAGAGCGGCCAATCGCAAGTAACCCACGTAATGGAATTTGTCCACGGTTATCGCCGTCTTGAAGCTTTCCTCGGCCTTGGCGAACAACTCCTGATTCTCGGGGAGGGCGCGATCCTGTTCGCTTGCCCGGCTCCAGCGCAAGAGCCAGTATTGCCCCAAGGAGATATGGGAATCGACATCCTTGGGATTGATCCGAACCGCTTCCGTCAGATCGGCCAGGGCCTTGGTGTCCGCCTCGTCCACCTGTCGCTGGGTCGCCTCCGGTATGGTCGCGCGGCTTTGAGCGCGGGATGAGGCTAAAAGGCGAAACGCTCCTTCCGCGTGGAAAATTCCGCGATAGCGATAGGCCTTGGCTAATTTCTCGGGATCGGGTTCGGTCTGCTCGCGCAAGGTCTTGAGCAAGTCGTTATAAATATTCGCCGCGTCATCGAGACGTTGTTGGCCGTAGTAGAGCCGGGCCAGATCATTGGCGTAATCGGGGTCGGTTGGGTCGCCCTCGACCGCTTCCATGAGCAGCTTCTGGCCCTGCTCGGCGTAGGCGGGGTCGATAGCCTGCTGGTTAATCTTGGCGAGCCCCAAGGCATGCAGGCCTACGTAATTCTTTGGATTGATCGAGCCCAGTTTGTCCGCTTCCTGTTGCAGTTGCCCCCAGGCGGCGGCGGCCTGGGTCAATTCGGCCAGTTCCAGCCGGAATTGCACGATCTTTTTCTGGGCCTCTTCGTTCTGGGGATCGTTGACCATGACGTTGTTCCAGAACTGCACTGCGTCAGGGGCCAAGCCCGCTTTCAAGGCCATATCACCCGCCAGGATCAGGTTGTCGTTCGTGGCCGGGGTGGCCCGACCACCATCCTGGGCGCGCGCGGCCGCCCGTCGGTAGTACTGCATGGCTTGTTCGTATTCGCCCCGGGCGGCGGCCTGCTCCGCTTGTACGATGTAGGGCTGCGGATCCCGCTTTTGTAAACGGAAGATCAAGATCAAGGCGGCCGCGGTGATGACCGCCATGCCGGCAAAGGTTAATCCCGCCACCATCGTTTTATTAAGTCGTTTGGCCATGGTTGTGATCGCTTCCTTTCAAAGATAAAAGATCAACGGTTTGCCTTACCGTTCAGTGTTTTCCTTAATGACTCACCGGTGCCGCCTTCCGGTTACGGCTCCTTGCTACTCTCGCGGTTCGCGGCTTCCCAGTCCGGCCAGTGGTCTTCCACCAAAACGGGTACCACCGTTTGCAGGAATTTTATGCCCGCCTTCTCCGCTTCGTCGATGGAGGGCAGGGCCTGGCCAACACCGAAGGTCAGTTCCAGTTTGCTGAAATAGGCGTATCGATTCAAGGGATTACCCAACAGCAGGCGAACATCGGTGCGGGTAGCTCTGAATTCGCCGTTGGTATGGAATGTGTAGAGCACCAGGGATTCTCGACTACCGAAGTTCGCCGACATGCGGAATACCAGTCGATGCACCGGGATGGTGACCCCCGAGCCAAGCTTGGGGATTTCCACGGAAATGATCTCATCTTTTACGATGGTATTGCCCTGGCCGAGATAGCACTGTTCTGGGACGTGTGGCACCTGGTCCGGGTTGCCCGTGTAGTAGGTGACGAATAATTGGATCCACGTTTCGGGTTTGTCTTTGTCCGGGTTGGTGGTGTCTTGCAGGATCCATTGAAGGTATTGGTTGGTCCCCAGTTCGTTGACCATCTCGGGGTGGAGCTGCATTTGTTGCTTGAGCGTGTAGGGCAACAACTTGCGTTGTTCCAGCTCGTCGAGTGTTTTTTTCAGCGGCAGCGGCTTTTTAATCATCCAGATATTCATGCGCTTGGCCATGACCTCGAAACCGATGACAAACGCCACCAGCATGGCCGCGCAACCCAGGAACCAGGGTTGACGCAAGGCCGTGAACCAGGAGGCGCTGGATGATCCCGATGGCCGGGTGCCCGGGTCGTTCGTATGCTGACCGTTGTTTGTTTCCGACATTGCTTGGCTACCTGGCTGATGAATGTTCATTTCCCGCCGCGCGGGAAAATGATATGGATCCTGGGCGTCCGCTACTATAATCCGTTGATTCATGAGCGGTCAACAAAGAACCAACCATGGTCCGTGCTACCCCCCGGTCATATCATTCCGGATAGTTGTTGGCCGTAATTTACCCAAATTCACATATCGCCGTACCCGGTCCCGTGAATTCCTTAGAGACTGTCCCGCAAGGGGTTAGGTTTTACTTATCATCGGATCAAGACCAAGCTGACAGGAGTTTCGTGGTCCGAATATACCCTCCCCGCCTCTTTTTTCGCCTCAGAATGGTTTCGGGACGACAAAATCACTATTACATACGAAAAGCCGGGTTAAATTGTTCAGGTTGCTCGAAAGCCGTCCGATAAAACAAATGGCTTATGTTGACGCAAAATAACCCAAAACGAACGCCCGTTGCCATCGTAGGTGCCGGTGGGCATGGTCGGGTGGTATTGGACATTCTCGTCCGTACCCGCCGCTATGAGGTGATTGGCTTCCTGGACTCGAATCCGGCTCTGCATGGCCGACGGATGGACGGCAAACCGGTATTGGGCGACCTGAGTGCTCTAGCCGACCTGCGTTCCCAGGGGGTAAGTGGGGCGGTTGTGGCGATTGGGGATAACGGAGTGCGGCGGGCCTTTGCCGAGCAGATCGAGGAGATGGGAGTTGAGCTGATCAACGCCATTCATCCGTCCGCCAATTTAGCCCATAACGTCACCTTGGGACGAAACGTGGTCATTTGTGCCGGTGCCTTGGTTTGTGCCCACTGCCAGCTTGGCGACTCGGTGATCCTGAATACGGGTTGTATCGTCGATCATGAGAGCATGATCGGCACGTCCGCCCATATCTGTCCGGGGGCTCGTCTTGCCGGCCGGGTCACGGTGGAAGCGGGGGCTTTTATCGGAATCGGGGCCACGGTGTTGCAGGGGTTGCGGATCGGTTATGAGGCCATTGTCGGCGGGGGGGCGGTGGTGATTCGCGATGTGGAGCCCATGACCACCGTGGTGGGCGTTCCGGCCCGAATCCTGCGGGACACTCCGGACCAGGAGGAGTTTTACGACATGATGGTCCCTCCGGCCTTGCGCGGCGGCCTTGCCGTCGGTGCCAAGCCTTGAAACGTCTGTTTCCGATTACCCTCGCGATATTTTACAAATCCGATTTGCCTTTGGGGTTTTTGTTTATTACGTTTCAGTGCCTGCTTACGTCTGGGCCCGCCCGCGGGATGATGCACGGAGATTCCGAAGTGGGGATTTTATCGCCCCTGGACGGTTCTTTGTTCAGTCGCGCCGTGGCGCGAGAAGGGGCAGAGAGGTTTTTTTATGAGAAGGGTATATCGTAAGCTCAAGGAGTTTGCCCGGGAACAGGATGGGCCGACCGCGACGGAATATGCCTTCATGCTGGCCGTGATTATCGTGGCTTGCCTGGGGGCGATTACCACGCTGAGCGACAAGGTTCAAGCGACGTTCGCGACGGTAACCTCGAGTATGCCTGACGGTACCGCTCCGGGATAATGGCGGCTTTCGTCTGGACGCGCGGTGAACGGACCTAGACCGCGCAGCGAAATCGTTCCGGATTGTCGGATAAATTGGAATATTTTCTCAGCGCCCACCCAACCGCCTTCCAGAGGATCAGCACCAGCACGATGGAAAAGTATCCATCGATGGCGTAGTGCCAGGCCAGGTGTATCGATCCTACGAGAATAATCAGGGCGAAAAGGAACAGGGCCAACCCTGCCTTGCGCTGCACCGACCAGCCACCGAGGGCGAGCAGCAACGCGGAAGCCACGTGCATGCTGGGCATCGCGGTAATGCCGCGTACCCGTTCGACTCGCCCGCTTTCATAAGCCCGCCAAAGCATTTCCCGCACATCAATCGACCAGATGGGGTATTCCTTATTTGCCTGGTCCAGGTAGGCCATCAGCGGTTGGTAGGGCCCGGCTTGACCCGTTACCCGGTCGTAATAACATGGCCCGGCCGAGGAGAGGCTAACCGCCAGCACGGTGCCGAGAATAATCCATATCAGCAGGAAGCAAAGCAGAAATTGCATGCGGGCCAGCCGATTCTCATGCCAGCTCAGCCAGAACGTGACTCCGAAAAGCACGAACAGCCAGGCATGATAACACGCGTTGATGACGCTGGTGACGAGCGGGTGCCCCAGGATCGGCTGGAGCAATTCCCACGGATGATGTCCTCCATGCAGTACGTAGTCCCAATGCATGAAGGTGGTATCCCAGCAGAAGGGTTTCAGGATAGGGATACTCTGCTTGTAGGAGCCGAACATCCCCATGAATTGAGGGAGGATAAGGAATAGAATCAGGAAACCCAGCAACCGCCGCGGATAGAGATAGCCATTTTTCAAGCGATTCCAGAAAGTCCGATACAACGATTCGCCGGCGGGGCAAGCCCAAATGGTCCGCAAGGTAAACCAGCCGAGAAACCCCAGGATGAAGCAGGCGGTCATGGTATTGAGTCCGTCCGCGTAAAGTCGGATGAACACAATTCCCTCCACCTTCCAGAGCCGTTCCACCACGAATCCTGAACACACATAAAGAACGGCGATCAGGATTAACAGGCGATCTTCCCACAAGGCCAGGGTAAGGTGATCCCTCAAGCCGGATAATTTTCGCCGGACGAGTAAGTTTCTTTTTAATGTGATGGGTTGATTGAGCACGAAGATCCTCCCGGTTTCAAGTAGAATTCGTCCAAATACCGGGGGAACGTGAATTGCGGACCTCGCGCGGAGCGGAGGGGGGGTATCGACGCCTGATTCCGAGGGCCCGACGAGGACGGGTCAGGGCTTTTATCAGTACTATTATCCTTGGTTCGGTCATGAGGGTCGTCGGTTCCAGCGGTGCTCGCGGGCTTCGCATGTCCTATTGGTTAAGCATCCTCGTGGGGTTATGCCCCGTTTATCAATATTGAAATGCTTGATTCGGACCCTGGGGATTATCCGTGCCGGAGAGTGGCGATAATACCGCCTTTGAACGAACTGACGCGGACGAAAATAGCGGACGATCGGGTTCGGTAAAAAATTTTTGCGATTCGTTTGCTTTGCTTGATTTTGTTTTTTATGTTTGCCTTGTCGTTCGTCGATGGCGTGATTGTTGTTCGAGGGGATGCAACATGCCCGTGCGGCGAAATTTAGAGTAGCCGCTCATTCCTCTCACGCCGGTTCGCTTGGGGCATCAGGAAAGAGCGAACGCAACGAATGTTATGGGTCTCGGCCGAGGAGCAGCCGAGTGTGGATCGGAAAAGCATGGCCAGTCGGAGGGGGATTACCCCTGGCCAACAGAGGACACCTCAATCACAAGGGTCAAGGAAAGGAGAAGTCATGAAAGAGTTCATGAACCGAGCAAAGAACTTCCTGCGCAGCGAGGATGGGCCGACGGCGACGGAATATGCCGTGATGCTGGCCTTGATTATCGTGGCCTGCCTGGCCGCCATCACCACGCTGAGCGACAAAGTGCAGACCACGTTTGAGAACGTGGCCAGCGCTCTGCCGGATGGCACCACGTCCTAAGACGGGTGACTTACCCTATCGGGTCTAGACGTTAAGGGGTGGGCGCCCGTCCGGTTCGGACGGGCGCCCTGTTCTTGTGTAGCGGGGCCGCGGGGGAAGCGGTCAGGGATCATCGCCGAGGCGGGGACCAGGAAGCAGGATGGGAGATATTGGTATGTCGCATTTGTATTGGTGGACCACATGTTCGGTCCTGATTCCTGGGATTCTGCTGGCGTCCTGGATTGATTACAAACAACGCCGGGTGCCCAATTGGCTTAATGCGGCCATTGCCATCGCGGGCTTACTTGCTCAAGCGTGGTTCAACGGATGGGCGGGCGTGGGGGCCGGAGTTTGCGGGTTGTGCGTCGGTTTCGCCGTTCTGATTGTTCCCTGGTTGATGCACGGCATGGGAGCGGGCGACGTGAAACTGATGATGGCCATTGGGGTCTGGCTCGGGCCCTGGATTACTTTTTTATCCTTTTGCGTGGGGGCCGTGGTGGGTGGGATCATTGCGGTAGCCATGATTCTCGCCACGGGTCGGCTTTGGCAGGCGTATGGCAATCTGGCCACGATCGCCTTCAAGGTTACCCACCGAAATACCCTCTTTAGCGAGTTCGGCTCGGCCAAGAGTTTCGGCGAAAGCTCGCAACTCTTGCCCTATGGCGTGCCGTTGACCATCGGCACGATGATCGTCTTTTTCAGCCAGCCCTGGTGGCTGGGTTAGGAGGCGGAACATGTTGGGCGGCCAGAGGGGAAAGGCAACAGGTTCGCGGACGAGTTGGGGACGCAGACGAAAGGGCGTAGCCACGGTGGAGATGGCCGTCGTGGCCCCGCTGTTACTACTATGCTTGTTTGGGGCGATCGAATTCGGCTGGATATTTCTGGTTCAACAGACGATCACCAATTCCGCCCGCGAGGCTTGTCGCATGGCCGTCCTGCAGGGTGCCGACCGAGATGCCATCGCGGAGCATTTTCGTAGCGCCATGTCCGGCACCGGTTTAATAGACGGAAAAATATCTGACGGAGAATCGGCGGATCCTTGCGCCACCGGTTCGTCCTGCGATGACTGGACCCTCAATCTTCCCAGCCAGGCCGTACTTGATGACCGCGGCAGCGGCAATGAAACGGTCACTATCACCGTAACGGTGCCGAACTCGAAAGCCTCGCTGGCGGGTTTGGCGCGCATGATCGGCTTCAGCAAGAGTCTCCATGCCAGTTGCACCATGCGCAAGGAAGGAGTGATGGGCAGCAACAGTGAAGAGGGGAGTTAGATTCAAGTATCGCCCGGAGCGAAAGTTAGCATTGATGGTCGGGGGGTATGGTTTCCGGTTGCCCCCCGTTGGAACACGAACAGCGTCGCCCGAAATTCTGATTCACGGGATCGGGGTTCGGGCCAAAGGAGCATCCCATGAACATGCGCGCAGTCATCCCATTGGTTATTGGCTTGGGTTTGGGTATTTTCGCCATCAAAATCTTCATGAATGTGCTGCAAAAGGCCAAAGGCGCCAGCAACGTGGAAACCGTTGAGGTCGTCAAGGCCAAGTTTGAAATCCCGGCCACCAGCGAAATCACCGCTGAAATGGTCGAAACGACCACGGTTCCGCTGTCTCTGGCACCACGCGGATGCATCACTGATAAACAAAAGGTGATCCGTCGCGTGGCCAATCAATCCATTCCGGAGGGCGTGACCATTTTCAGTACGATGTTGGCCCCCGAGGGCACCCCGCCGGGAATGATTTCGCGTATACCCGAGGGCTATCGGGCCGTGGCCGTCAAGGTTGATGAAATCGTCGGCGTGGGCGGATGGGTGAAACCCGGAAGCTGCGTGGATGTCGCGGTAGTGATGGATGTTAAGACTAATAACAACCGAGGGACGGTCAGCAAGGTTGTCCTGCAAAACGTACAGGTTCTGGCCATTGGACAAAAGATTCAAACCAAGGGTGACGCGGGCGCTTCGATTGCCCGTTCCGTAACCCTGATGATTCGTCCGGACGACGTGCCGAAATTGCATCTGGCTGCTTCCAAGGGCAAATTACGCTTGGCCTTACGCGGCCAACATGACAGCCTGAACGAAACCGAACAGCTCGCCACGGAGTCGGATCTGCTTGGACTCGGCGAGGCCCGCCCCCAGAAAGAACAAAAAACTCTTGGGTTTCTCCAAAGATGGCTGGGCAAACAATGCATGAGTGAGCCTCAACAGGCCGATAACAAGTCTACGTCATTGGCGATGGCTCAAACCGCTTCGCCTCAACAACCATCTTCGGATTGGGTGGTCGAAGTGATGTCCGGCGCCCGAACGTATCAGGTGCGGTTTGAGAACAATCAAAAAGGAGCCCGACGCCTCGACGAGAGACCGTCACGAGATGTGGTAAAGACACCGGTTCCATCCGTTCTTCCCTCGGGTGGGGAGGGTCGATGGTCAGGAGATGTGGCGACGGAAAATCCCGCAACGCCACTAAAAGCAACGGAGTGATCAAGATGAACAGGCGCACGGATGCATCTTCAGTTTTGCAGTTAGGGATGACCGAGGAATCCCGGTTAACAGTGGTTCGCCATCGTTTCGACCTTGGCGCGCGAGTGTTCACCGTTTTGTTCGGGAGCGTATTACTGCTTGGGTCGGCCAACGCGGAACAAGCGGCCTTTGGGCCCGAGTCGGAAGGCGCCGTTGACATCGTGATTACCGGGTCGGCGGCCCATATGCAGGCCACGCTTAAGCAAGCGGACGCGGCCCAGCGCCATATCGTGGTACAGGTCGGCGTCAGCAGCATCATGGATTTGAGTTTCCCACCCAAGCGGTTGGCGGTGGCCACGGCGGAGATCGCGGAAGTGAAACTCATTTCCCCCCGCCAGATACTGGTGACCGGCAAGAGCGTGGGGAAAACCCAGGTGATTCTCTGGAACGAAAATGAGGAACAACTGGTATTTGCCGTGAGCGTGGAGCCTGATCTGACGATTCTCAAGGAAACCATTCGCAAGGTCGCTCCGACCGCGCGTGTCGACGTTCAGGCCGTCGGGGATACCATCGTGCTCACGGGCCAGGTCGCGGAGGTCGAGGATTCCCAGCGTATTGTTCAGATCGCCGAAATCATCGTGCCGAAAATCAAGAATCAGATGAACGTCGCCGGACAGCAGCAGGTCTTGTTGCGGTGTACGTTCGCCGAGGTGGATAAACGCTCCACCCGGCAATTGGGGGTCAATTCCTGGATGGCCGGCGATCATACCCGGGATTTCTTTTTCGTGAATCAAATCGGCGGCATCAATCCGGTGAACATCGGGGCGGCCGCGACGGGTAATATCCGCGACGGATTGTTGTTCGCGACGGATAGCGCCGGTTTGCCGCTGTCCTCCACCCCGGACTTCAGTTTCGGTTTCACCAAAATGCAGATCCAATTCTTCCTGCGGGCCTTACGACAGAATAACTTGTTGCGCGTGCTGGCCGAGCCGAACCTGGTGGCCCTGAACGGACAACAGGCCGAATTCCTCGCCGGTGGCGAGTTTCCCATTCCCATCGCGCAAGGCAATGGCGCGGTTGGAGTGGAATACAAGGATTATGGAATCATCCTGACTTTCGTACCCACGATTATTGGTCGGCAGAAGATACGTCTCTTGGTCGGAACCGAGGTCAGCGCCTTGGATAGTTCCGTATCCGTCGCCTTGACCGGATTCTCCGTGCCCGGTCTGACCAAACGCCGGGCGGGCACGACGATCGAGTTAGCCAGTGGCTCAACCATCGCGATCGCGGGATTGCTCAGCGAGGAAATACGCGGATTATCCCAGAAAATACCTGCCTTGGGGGATATTCCGGTGATTGGCACACTCTTCAGCTCGGTGGATTACCAGCGCAGTCTGACCGAATTGGTCGTGCTGGTCACTCCGGAGTTGGTGGGGGCCATGAACCCGGACCAGGTTCCACCGGTGCCGGGCGAGAATATGACCGAGCCGAACGACTTTGAATTAATGGGGCTGCAGATGCTCGAGGGGCAACCGCTCACCGAACAGGTTGAGCCGGAACAAGCCCTCGAGAGCGAGCCGCCGAACTATCGAAGATTCACCTGTTCGCCGGAGCAGATGTCCTTGCATGGTCTCTGGGGTATTGCCGATGCGACCGAAACGCTCCAATAGTCGAGGGATCATGGGATAAGGCAACAGAGGGAATTGCATTAGGGGAATAACGTGCCGGGGCCATGATCGCCGTTGTGGCTCCCTCCCAGGGGTTCAAGGTCAAAGGAGGGGTTATCATGAGAAGCTGTACGCTGCGCCAATCGGTTAGAGGGGTTTGCTCGATCAGGTCTACCCGGCGGGCAACGGCGGCCGTGCAGGTCTTGGTCTTCATGACCACCCTGATCGGTGTCGGGGCCTTGGTCATTGACGTGGGCATGCTCTACAACACCAAGGCCGAACTGCAAAAATCCGCTGATGCCGCGGCCCTGGCGGCCGCCACCGAGTTAGGCAACGCCGGAGCGGCGGATGACGTGCGATCCTCGGCGTTTCAAAAGGCCCAGGAATTTGCCCAGGGCAATAAGGTACTCAACGACGGCATATTGCTGGCTGAAGGATCGGACGTGGTTTTTGGACGCGCCTTCATCAATCCACAGACCGGTAAATATCAATTCGAGGCGGATGCGGCCGAGGAGTTTCCCAACGCCGTGCGGGTGATTGCTCGCCGGGCCGATGGATCCTTGAATCAGCCGGTGTCCCTTTATTTCGCCCAAGCCATGGGGCTATCCTCGCGCAATCTCTCGGCATCGGCGACCGCGGTATTGATCCCAAGGGATATCGTGGTGGTTGCCGACTTGAGCGCGTCTCATACGTATGACAGTCAGTTAAAGAGTATTAAGAATACAGACATTAACCTCCGGGAAATCTGGACCCATCTGCCCAACAATAATCTAGCCACCCAAACCGACGGCGGTGGTTTTACTTCAGCGATTACCGTAGTGGATAACCTGGACGGCACCTCGACGATCAAGGTTGAATTGACCAGCGACGCCTCGGAATCGACCTCCGCCTTGAGTCATGTGACCTTCGGCCTCCCTCAGGGCGCGTGGGCCGCCGCGGCGGCGACGGCCAGTACCTCCGGGTCGTATGAGACGCCGTCGGTAGGGGTCGATCCCACCACGGGTGTCGGCGGGGTTAAATTCGATGCCATCGGCGACGGTCTGGGTGAGAACGGAGCGGTCGAGACACACGCCTTTTCGTTCACCGTATCCAGTCAATATCTGAACGAAGTAAACGTCTCGGTGGCGACCAAGGCGGGCCAGAGCGTGTCGGGGGTGTCCTATTACCTGTCGCCTGGCCCGACGTTCGGCAATATGAATCATTGGGGTACCGAGACGCTGAACAGCAGTTATAATCCAACCACCGATGCGGGATTACGCTATTTACCCTACAACACATCCTGGTCGGATACCACCTTGCGAAACTGGTTGAGCGCGCAAGGCTATATCCAGAGTGAAGTGAACGCCCTGATGAGCAGCGCATACGACGGTAGCGGCGCTTACCCGCCTCGTGTCGCCGTGGCTCTGGGACTGGCCCGCTGGCGTAGCGGCATATCCGGTGGCCTGTGGCAAAAGTTGGGGGAGTCGGCCGGCAACGCTAATTCCAGCGTGGGCAGCTCGGAGCTGACCTGGCTGGTCAACTGGCCATACAACGGCGGGTCGTGGAATGAGTATATCGGCTATATCAAAGACAACAGCATCGTGAGTTTAACGAACGGTAATTTTAAGTATCGCTTTGGGCTTAAAACGCTGGTGAATTACATGCTGGACAAGTATCCGGAAAAATCCAACATGCCCGAACTGGCCGATTGCCCCGTGCAGCCCATGGAGGCCGTCAAGGAAGCCGCCGCCGAGTTGATTGCCATCGTACAGAGCCTCGACAGTAGTGATCAGATCGGTTTGGCGGCTTATGGGACGTATGGTTATGGTCCCAACAGCAAACCCAACGATCTGTCCTGGCTTACGGAGGATTTGGATTCGTTGCAGACCAGGATCGCCGGTTTGCAGGGCGGGATGTGGACTCGAAACACCAACATCGCCCAAGGTATCGATGAGGGTGTCAAAGTCTTGTTTCAAAGCGAAGCGGCTCGTCCCGAAGCGGCGAAAATCATGATCCTGCTCACCGACGGCAACGCCAACCAAACCCGGGCTAATCCGACCTATTGGGATACGAACCAGGCGCGATTGGATACCATTGCCGCCTCTCGGGATGCCCGCAATCAGGGTATCCGCATCTACACGGTAAGCGTGGGCGTGGACGCCGATAAAAACCTGATGGAACAGGTTGCCGAAATTGGTGACGGCGAATGGTTCCATGCCGAAGGCAGTATCGATCAGTATTCCGAGGAGTTGACCAGAATCTTCAGGGATCTGGGTGGCAAACGCCCGGTAGTGCTGATTGAGTAGCCAGGGGGATGATCGGTCGTCCACCCTCCGCAACGGATGGACCTGTTCGTCCAATAATAAGGTACTTAATCGCCGGTCATCCGTTGAGTGGCCGGCGAGTCGCCGGGGGGCTTCTCATCGTTGAAGGGAGAACCATCCATCGCTTATTTGGACCATCCGTTCATAAAGGTTGATGCTGAACGGGTCGATGGATGGGATAGCTTATGAAACAGTCTTTCTCTGCCATTATTTTCAATCGGGATGAGGATTACGCCGCTTCGATGCGAAGTGATCTTCTGAGTATCCCCGGTATGCACATCGTGGCCGAGGTGGACGAGCCGGCCCTGATCGAGCATGCCATTACCCAGTTTCCGGTGGATCTGCTGGTCGCGCATCTCGACCCCGAGCCGGAAGCGATTCTGCCGGTGATTACCCATATTGCCCAAGCCCACCCGGAATTGGCGGTCTATGTCGTTTCCGAGAGCACCGATGGAAAACACATATTGACCGCGATGCGGGCCGGGGTCCGGGAATTCCTGATCAAGCCCGTGGACCGGGCTCAGTTGGAATTGGCCGCCAATAAACTGCTCGCTTCCCGGGTCGATGAACGGGAACGAGGGACGTTGATTTCCATCCTGGGGGTTATCGGCGGGGCCGGGGCTTCGACATTGGCCGCGAACCTTGCCGCCGAAATGAGCAACCTGACTCAGCCCGGCGACGTGGCCCTGGTGGACTTGGATTTCCGCTACGGCCATCTGGGCACGATGCTCGATTTGCAGGCCGACTACACCATCGCCGAACTGGCCGACACCCCGGAGCAGGTGGACACCGGTATGATCGAAAAGGCCATGGTCAAGCATTCGTCGGGCCTGCACCTGTTGGCTCGGCCCAATTCTTTTGCCCAGGCCGATCAGATCACGGCCGCCCACTGCGCGGCCGTCCTTACCGCCTTGCGGCAGGTCTATAAGTACGTGATCGTGGACGGCCCCATGCGTTTTGATCCCGGTGGACTCACCGTCCTGGACATGGCCGATATCAACATCCTGCTCATACAGTTACTGGTGACGGGGGTGCGTAACCTTCATCGAATGCTCGAGGAGCTGCGCGGCGAGGGATACAACCTGAGTCGTTTCATGCTGGTATGCAACCGCGTGGGTCGCGATTCGACGCATTTGGAGGTACAGCATGTGGAGCAGACCGTACGTATGCAGGTTGCTCATCAGATTCCGGATGATTGGAAGAACGTCGGGACGGCCATCAATATGGGGGTTCCGCTGGTGGATATCGCCCCCAAGTCGCGGGTGCGTTTAGCTATCCGTGAATTAGCCGAGAAGATCATAACTCCCGAATCCGCTCCCGCCGAGGCAAGCAACCGCAAGGGGACATTGCTCGGTCGGATCTTCCAAAAAGCGTCCTGATGGCGATGAGTCGGCGGTATCGGGGGTACGCCGGTAGTCGAAGGGAGGAAAAGCAGACATGTTCGGCCGCGTGAAAATGCCGTTAAAGCCCGTACCCGCCGGCTCGGCCGCGGAGTCGAGGACCGGTAAATCCGTTCTCGGACCGCGCCCCGGCGAGGAGACTCCCCGCGGTTCGGAAAACGCCCCCGCCCCGCCCGAAAAGAAGAAAAACAAAATCATTGACGAGGACAAACTCGAGAAATATTACGAACTCAAGACCCGCATCCACCGCAAGCTCGTGGAGCAGCTCGACTTTGCCGCCATTGACAACAACGATCCCACCATTCGCGACCAGGTCGGCGACCTGATTCTCGGTTTGTGCGACAAGGAAAACGTGCTCCTGAACGTAAACGAGCGGCAAAAACTGGTCAAGGAGATCCTCGACGAAACGTTTGGTCTTGGCCCGTTGGAGATGCTGCTTAACGATCCGAATATCAGCGATATCCTCATCAATGGGCCGCGTAATGTTTTCGTGGAGCGAAAAGGCCGGTTGGAGCAGACCGAGGTGCAGTTCCGGGACAATGCCCACCTCATTCATCTGATCGATAAGATTGTCAGCGCCGTCGGCCGACGGTGCGACGAGGTGTGCCCGATGGTCGACGCTCGTCTTCGGGACGGCTCGCGGGTTAATGCCATCATCCCACCCCTGGCCATTGACGGTCCGAGCGTATCCATCCGTCGTTTCGGCGCCGATCCGATCGCCTGGGACGATTATATCGCGTTCAAATCCTGTGCCCCGCAGATGGTCGAGTTTTTCAAGGCCTGCGTCATTTCGCGGCTGAATATTCTGATCATCGGGGGAACCGGTTCGGGAAAAACCACCCTGCTCAACAATATGTCCTCGTTCATTCCGTCGAACGACCGCATCGTGACCATCGAGGACGCGGCGGAATTACAGCTTCGCCAACCGCACGTGGTGCGTTTGGAAACCCGGCCGGCCAATATCGAGGGCAAGGGCCAGATCACCATCCGCGATTTGTTGATCAATGCCCTGCGTATGCGTCCGGATCGTATCGTGGTGGGCGAATGCCGCGGGGCCGAGACCCTGGACATGCTTCAGGCCATGAATACCGGCCACGACGGGTCATTGACCACCCTGCACGCCAACAGTACCCGCGATTCGGTCCAGCGTGTCGAAACCATGGTGATGATGTCCGGATTCGATCTGCCGGTGCGGGCGATCCGCCAGCAGTTCGCCTCCGCGATCGATCTGATCGTGCAGGCCCAGCGATTAACCGGCGGGGCTCGGAAGATTACCAGCGTGACCGAGGTCTCAGGCATGGAGGGCGACGTGGTGACCATGCAGGATATATTCAAGTTCGAGCAGGTGGGTATTGACGGGGCGGGGCGGGCTTTCGGTCAGATCGTGGCCAGTGGAATCCGCCCGACTTTCCTGGATCGACTGAAACATTCGGGTTGCGAAATCAATCCCAATCTGTTCGAGCGTCAGGTTTTATTACATGACCATGAGGATTAGATCAACGGAGAAATGCGACAAGCGTATCGTTGAGAAAGAACGGGGTAAGCCATGTCATCCGACATACTCCTATTGATCATGCCGTTGGCCGGGGCCATGTTGCTGTCCCTGGGAATATTCCAGGTCGTCATGGACCTGCGTACCACGAAAAAACGCAGAGTGATCGACCGGCTCAACGAATCGGCCGCCCGACCCGGCAATAAGGAAAGCCGCGAATCCCTGCTACGCAAACGGGCCGCGGAAATTCGCGGTAACGCCTTGGAGGGATTGGTGGCCAAGCTGCATGTGGTCACCAAACTGCAAAAACTCCTCGACCAGGCGGATATCGGCTGGTATGCATCCCGATTGCTGATCAACCTGGCGGGTACGGGTTTATTGCTGGGCGCGATTTTACTCTTCGTCGGGTTCGGCCCGTTGTCGGCCATTCCCGCCGCCCTCGGTGCCGCTACCCTGCCCCTTTTGGTGATTCTGTTTATCCGCAAACGACGTATCAAGAAACTGATCGGCCAGCTTCCCGATGTCTTTGAGCTGATGAGTCAGGGACTGCGGGCGGGGCACTCCCTGGCCAGCGCTATTCAGCTTGTCAGCCAGCAGTTGCCCAACCCCATCGGTGGGGAGTTTGCCCGGGTTTTCCATGAACAAAACCTCGGTATCAAGATCGAGGAGGCCCTGCTCAATATGGCCGAACGCCTCGACCAGATGGATGTTCGTTTTTTTGTAACCGCTGTCCTTATCCAACGGCAGACCGGCGGTGACTTGGCCGAGGTGCTTGACAAGATCGGGAGCGTGATCCGCGATCGCATTCAATTGTTCGGAGCGGTCCAGGCCCTCACCGCCGAGGGGCGTTTGTCCGGGTGGGTGTTGCTCGGGCTGCCTATTCTGGTCTTTTTCGTGGCCCTCTACGTCAGTCCGGATTACGCCGAGACGCTGCTCCACACGAGCCAGGGGCGAATGATGCTCGGTACGGCGGCGGCCATGGACCTTATGGGATTGGCCATGATTCGAAAAATCGTCAATATCAAGGTGTGATGCCATGAACGAGATGATTCTGCTTGGAATATTGGTGGTGATCAGCATCGGCATGATCGCTTACGCCCTGATGCCCAAGAAATCGGAAGAGGACCAGGAGCATCTTTTACGTCGCATGTCCGGTCGGCGGGCTCAACAAGAAACCGATGCCGGTGCCGGGCCGGCCCGCGCCTCGGCCGCTCGGCAGATGCTTGAACGAGTCGCCCCCTACGCGATGAAGCCGGTGATGCCCAAGAGCGACGAGGAGATGTCCAACCTTCGCGAAAAGCTAGCTCAGGCGGGCTTTCGACGCGAGAGCAGTGTCCGCTATTTTTTGGCGAGTAAGACCTTGCTCGGGATCCTTCTGGCGGCGACCGCTCTGATTGTCTGCTGGAGTAAAGGGCATACGCCCAAGCAGGTGATCGGCTACCTTACGGTCACCGGCGCGGTGGGTTTCATGCTGCCCAACCTCTGGTTAATGCTGGCGGTGAGTCAGCGGAAGACGAAGATTCGCAACGGTCTACCCGACTCTCTCGATCTCCTCGTTGTCTCCGTCGAATCCGGTCTGGCCCTCGATGCCAGCCTCCAGCGCGTTGGCGACGAAATGCACAACGTACATGGCGATCTCAGCGAGGAACTGCGGATTACCACCCTGGAAACTCAGATGGGTGTACCCCGTTCCGAGGCCCTCGAAAACATGGCTCGGCGCTGCGGCCTCGATGAAATGCAGGCCTTGGTGGCGGTTATCGCCCAAGCCGAGAAGTTCGGGACCAGCGTGGCCAAGGCCCTTCGGACCCAGGCCGACACCCTGCGGGTCAAACGCCGCCAGAAAGCCGAGGAGCGGGCCCAGAAAACCACGGTCAAATTGATGCTGCCCCTGATCCTGTTTATTTTCCCCTCGATCTTCGTCGTGCTCGTCGGACCGGCGGCCATGAAGATCATGGAGGCCTTCAAGAGCGGGAAACTGGGCTGATCGCCGAATCTCAGGCTGCGATCCATGGATTCAGCGGTTTCGCCGCGTGGACCGGCGATGGCCGTTTATAGCCAACCAGTCATCCGCGCCAACAGGCGGCAATAATCCACATAGTTAGGCCAGGATACGTCCGCCGGCACGCCATGATCGCAACTCGGAATGAAGCCGCCGTCCCGGACCACCGGTTCGATACGGGCCAGTTCCGCCCGGATCACCGAACCACCCTTGGCCATCGCCCGTTTGTCGACTCCACCTTGATACGCAATTTGACGCCCGTACTGTTTGCGAAACGCCACGATGTCATTTAACGCGGCCACCTCGATCGGATCACAGACATTGACGCCGGCCTCGATCCACAAGGGGATCAGATCGCCGATGTATCCGTCGGAGTCCACGTCGATCAGCGGACAACCCGCGCCGCGAAGTTGTTCGCTCCACTGCCGCCAGCTCGGCATACAGAACCGCCGGACCATGGCCGGCGAGATCATCATCTTGGCCTTGTAGGCCATGTCCTCGCAGATCAGTATGCTGTCCGGAACGACTGCCGGCAGAACTCTTTGGAAAACAGCCGTGACAAAGTCCCGCCAGAATAGGGCCATCTCCTCCACGAGGTCCGGCTGCTCGATCATCATCATGCACAGGCCCTCGAATCCGCACCATTCCCGCATCTGCCAGAACGGCCCGGGCAATAAGACGGTCATGAGCCGTCCTTCCCGCCGTGCCTGCTCCGCCTGTTCGGATAAATTGGCGGCCAGGCGGGCGGGGGTTTGGGGGTCGTAACGCGTCTTCATGCCTTCCCAGTCCGCGGGACATTCCACCGGGCAGCGGATCCAGCGGCGGGTCACGAAATCCTTCGGATTACGCAGATAGGTTACATCGAAGTTGTCCGCGATTTCACAGATATTCCCTTTCCAATCCTGCACGATCAAGTGCCCGTCCTTATGCTCCAGAAGCTTTTCCTCGAAACAGGGGATCATGCGAAAATCCACGTCGAGGGTCGCCGGTCGAACGAAGGCCTGTGGATCGACGCCAAGCTGCTCGATCAGGCAGGTCCGCCAGTCGGCGTCCGGAGGCAGGCCTTGGGTGTGCCAGGCGGCCAGGGTGGATTCCCGAGGCTCGCCCGGATATAGGGGAATACGCTCCGGCCGATTGAAAAGCAAGGTCTGAATGTGACGTTCGCGTGGATTCATGTTTTTCTCGCAACTTCCCTTATGAGTCTCCCCCCGGATTCGCGCCTTTCTCAATTTATCCGAGGCGATCCTCTGGAAGGTTGAGCGCGCTGCTACTGGTTGGAGGGGGGCGTCTCGGCTATATTATGGCCGCGTCACGGCCGTAAATCGACATGCTATCGCGGATAGCATTCGTTCACAATGTTACACCGGGAGAGAATGATGCCCAAATCCGGATTTACCTGGCTGGATATGGCCGTTCTGGTAGCCTATTTTATCGGGATCACCCTTTTCGGCGTCTACTTGACCCGACGGATCAAGAGTAGCGGGGGTTATTTCCTCGGCGAGCGCAAGCTGCCCTGGTGGATCATGATCGGTCAGGCCTTCAGTACCGGCACCCATGCCGAAAATCCCGTGGCTCAGACGGGCGTAAGTTATCAACTGGGCTTTGCCACCATCTGGTATCAATGGAAGAACATGCTCGTCACGCCCTTTTATTGGCTGATGAGTCCCTGGTATCGACGCAGCGAGAGCACCACTATCGGCGAGATGCTTGAACAACGTTACGGATCCCGATTGGCGCTTCTTTATGTGGTCATGTCGCTCGCCTTTTTTGTCTTCAATCAGGGGGCGATGCTCAAGGGCGCGGGAAAGATCATCTCCGTCGCCACCGGCGGCGAAGTTATCTCGCCCAACGGGGTGGTGGTGGGAATGACCGTGGCCTTTATTATTTACAGCTTTTTCGGCGGTTTGGTTGCCGCGGCTTATACCGATTTTGTCCAGGGTTTTCTGATCGTCGTTCTCTCCTTCATGCTGATTCCCGCCGGCTTGTGGGCGGTGGGCGGATTTTCCGGGTTACGGGCCAATCTGCCTCCGGAGTTTTTCCAACTGTACAGCGAAGTCAGCGGCTTGGATGCTTTCACCATCGTCATGTTGGCGTTGAACGGTTTCGTGGGCATCACGGCCATGCCGCACATGATGTCCATGCATGCCACCGGCAAAAGCGAGCGTTCCGGCCGGCTCGGTATGACCTACGGCTCGATGACCAAGCGTTTCTGTACCATCGGCTGGGCCATTACGGGTTTGATTGTCGCCGCCCTGGTATTGAAAAACGCCGGCGAACTGCCCGATCCCGAGCACGCCTTTGGTTACGCCTGTCGCGAACTCCTCGGGCCCGGCATGGTCGGGCTCATGGTGGCTTGCATCCTGGCCGCCAATATGTCCACCTGCTCCAATTTCATGGTGAACTCTGGTGCGCTGTTCACCTGCAATATCTACCGGGACTACTACCGGCCGAGGGCGACCGATCGCGAGTTACTCTGGACCGGTCGAATCTCGGGCCTATCCCTGGCCGTTTTCGGCGTGCTTTTCGCTCTGATAGTGGATCAGATATTGGACGCCTTTCTATTTACCGAGACCGTTGCCGCATTCATGGGGATTATGTTCCTGGGCGGCCTGTTGTGGAAACGGGCGAACCGTTATGGAGCCTGGGCCGCCACGATCGGATCGTTCTTGGTTTATTATTTGGTCAACTATAACTTCGTGGGCGAGCTTAAACTGGTTTACAAATGGCAGCCGGAACCCTTTGGCTGGGCCATGTTGGCGGGTTTTGCGGCTTTCATAATCGTCAGCCTTTTAACTCCGCCCGAGCCACGGGAGCGAATCGAGAGCTTCTTCGATAAGATGCGACGTTCCACGGACGACGAGAATCTCCCAACCGGCCAACCTAAGCCGCTGGCCGCCGATCGCGGTCAGGATCTACTGCTGCTGGATATGCCCGGCTGGCTGACCCGCGAACGTTGGCACGGATTCTGGCGTCGATACCGTGAAGATCTGGTCGGTTTCGCTCTGGCTTGGTTGACGGTCGCGGGCATGATCCTTTTGGCCTGGGGTGTTGTGCAAATCGGCAAATAGTGCAACCGGCGACGGATCGAGGAAAAGCCTGTACGCTCAGTAGCGCGTGCGATCCTTGGACCATTCGTCGTCCACCGTTTCGCCGCTGTTCAGGATACCTTCCATGGCTTTTTCGCGGTGGCCTTTGCTGGGGTCATAGTAGGACTTGCTCGTATCGACCAGCACGACACGCATGGCCGGCTCGTTTTCCGGCAGAAGCTCCTCTACCAATCCGTTAGGAGCGATCAGGCGACCGGGCCAACTGTGTGGGGCACAAGAGTTGGTCATGGAGACGAACATTCCGTTACTGGCCGCCTGGGCCCGGGCGGTGATCGGCATGATGATCGGCAGAATCGTGGTTTCCGCGTCAAGGTGGGCGTTGTAGAAAGAGTGGAACATCAGTTGCACACCCTCCTTGCAGTAGGCGCGATACAATTCCGGAAAGCGCACGTCATAACAGATCAGCAGTCCGCACTTGATTCCGTTGATATCGAAAGTGACGAAGTGGTCGCCCGGCGAATAACTTTTCAGATCGCTGCCGGTGCAAAATCGCTTGTCGTAGCGGTCAATGATTTTGCCTTCCGGATTGATGACGTAGAGACTGTTGTGCGGCTTGTGGTTTTTAAGTTGGTGAGTGGTTCCGAGTATGACCCAGATTTTTAGTTCGCGGGCCAGATCGAGGATGGATTGAGTTTCCTCGCGGACCAGTTTCCAGTCGATCTCGTCCGAGGATTTCAGGTCGCCCTGGGTGGCGGCATAACCGGTGAGGGCCGTTTCGCAGAACTGGGCGACGTGGGCGTGCTCCTTGGCCGCGTCCTGCATCTGCTTGCGGATCCACTTGGCGTTCTGTTTGACATCCGCGGAGACGGGAAACTGACAGATGGCCAAGCGAAGCTGACCCGCGGGGAGTTGTTCCGTCGAAGGCACATCGGGCTTAGCGGCGGGTTGGTCCGCCTGGGCCGCGGAGGCGGTCAATCCGCAGAGTTTCACTCCGGTTAGCAGGACCATCGTCCAGGGATGAACCCATCGGTTAGTTCGCATGATAAATTCCTCTTCAAAGCATTTCATACTGTATTGCCACGAGTCCTTTGACGAATCGCTTCCAGTTCGGCCGCTACGCGCAAATCCTTGGTTCGACCAAGTGCCTTTTTGGCTCGAATCAAGGCATCCAGATCAAGAATATGGCAGATAACGCCCTCGATCTCAACTTCCACCGACTGGTGGAATACCTGGGCGTATGTTCCGAGACCGGTTATTTCCGATAGGAAGTCAATCTGGCCAAGGTCCGTCACGAGATATAAATTCTTGAAGCCCGCCAACCGTTCGGGATTGTCGGGCAGCGGCGGACGTTGAGGGTTCATGCGAAAACTCGGATGCAAATCAGCCAGCGCCGCCAGAATCTTGACCACATTTTCCCGGCTTAATGGTGCGCATACATCCACGTCCTCGGTGACCATGGACGAACCATGCAAAACGCCGGCCATGCCACCGACAACGACGAACTCAACCCCGTGGTTCCGCAGGCGTTTCAGGATATCGAGGGTCGAAGCCATAATAATGAATACCCGCCTGACGCAGGGCCCGGACCAGGGCCAAAGCCTGTTCGTGCCGTCGAAACCGCTCCGTCGGCGTCAGGCTTAGGAGATAATCAAGCTGGCTGATATCAAGGCCTTCGTCGATGGCCTTGCGCCAAGGGTCTTGCCCCTTGCTGTCGGGTGGCATGTTCTTCGTGGAATTTTCATCAGCCATCGCCAAAGTATACCCCAAATCACGGGCAGGCGAAAATTGCCTTGTGGATACCCCTGCACGAGATAATATGGTATAAATATGGGCGGTTTGGAAGGGCCCGTGCGGAACACATTTGAATTGGGAGTACAGCTTCATGACGTTGGGGCCACGGCCGATGTTCTGGGCGCTGGCGACGTGTTTATCGCTGAGCGGGATACTATCGGCGAATACGGGAGCGGACCCGGCCGACGTGCCGACCGATTCCACGGTGCGGACCGCTCTGGAGACGGCGGCTTTGTCCTTGGAACTGGGGCAGCCGGGCGAGGCCCTGGCGGCCCTCGACACTGTCGAGCGCATCGAACCGAACAATCCCTGGTTATGGTTTTATCGCGGGTCGGCGTATTTGCGTAAGGGTAACCCTTACCGGGCGATGGAATGCTACGACCGGGCCGCGGACATTTTGGCCGATCTGGGCCATCCCGACCCCGCCCTGGCCGAGACCATCCGCCGATATCGGCAACGGGCCCGCCGGGAAGTGTTTAACCTCTCGCTGAGCACCGGCCTGGCTTACGATACCAATGTCAGTTACGTCGGGACCGGCGGCGAGACCCTGGGCCTGATCTCCGGACGGAGCGACGGCAAATTCGCCAGTAGCGCCCGGGTCGATTACGCGCCGATCGCGGACGAAAACCAGACCCTCGCCCTCGGCACCCGCTTGGCGCATAGCTGGCATTGCAGCGTGGAGCAGTTCAACTATCAGGATTATGGTGCGTATCTGCGTTACGCCCGGCGGTTTGGGGACCGCTGGGAAATCACTCTGCGCTACGACTATGACATGATGTTGCTGGGTAACGATTCGTTTCTATCCAATCATGTCCTGACCCCCGGCTTGACCTATTACTGGCCCAAGGGCGATGGATGGTTCCAGTTGAATCGTACCGAAGTGTATTACCAGTGGCAGGCGCAGGATTTTCTGTTCGAGACGACCCCGGCCTATGATCGCGACGGCTATGTCAACTCCGTCGTCGCGGAACAATGGTTCAAGTGTCGGCCGGTGCCCGACTGGGCGTGGTTCTGGGATGTGATGATCGGATATCGCTTCGATTACGACGCGACCCAGGGGCGGGAATTCGATTATCTGACCCACGATTTCTACACCGGCCTGGAGATGCCGCTGGTCAACCCGCTCGAACCGAGCCGGTATCTGATTCTGCCGGACAAGGAGTTGACCTTCGCCTTCAGCGCCCACTGGGAAATCGACGATTATCGCAACCCCAGCCTGACCGACCGGGACCACAGCAAGCGGGCCGATCACATTACGACCTTTACCTTCTGCGTGGCCCAGGTTTTGATGGATGATCCGGATTACGGCAAGCTGGTCCTGCGCGGGATCATCGACTGGATGGACGCGGAATCGAATGTCGTCGCCCGGCGGACCTTCGCCAAGCCGTTCACCTACGACAAGGTGGTTTACGGCCTGCAACTGGAATGGTCGTGGTGAGGCATCTCGCGGGGTAGAGGGTGGGCGGCTCGTCGGAGGATGAATCGCCTTCGCGGCGGAGTTCGGTAGGGCGGGCTATTGCCCGCCCTCGGGGTTGCTTGCCGCGTGGTTGACAGGGAGATCATACCATGAGCGAAACGCATGAACCTACTTACCTGCAAACGATGACCAGCACGGCGTTGCTGGACGGCCTGCGTCAGCCGAATAACCAGACCATCTGGAACAGCTTCGTGGAGCGGTATCGGCCGATGATTGTCAGCTATGGCGTTCGACTCGGCCTGAGCCAGACCGACGCCGAGGACGCCGCCCAGCATGCTTTGATCGCCTTCTGCTCGGCCTACACCGAGGGCAAGTATCAGCGCGAGCAGGGACGGCTGCGCACCTGGCTGTTCGGCATCGCCAAGCGCCAGATTCTCAACTTTCGTCGGCAGGGGCGGCGCCACGAGGTGCAGGTGGTGGACAGCGCGAGTGAAACCAACTTTTTCGACCGTCGGCCGGACGACGATCAGATGGAGCAGCTTTGGGACGAGGAATGGCGCAACGCCGTGCTCAGGCAATGCCTGCAGGAAGTGCGCCGGGACTTTGACGACAAGAGCATGGAGGCATTCGAGCTGTTCGCTCATCAGGGCTGGCCGGCGGCCAAGGTGGCCGAGCATCTGCAGATGACCTCCAACGCCGTCTTTATCGCCAAGCACCGGATCATGAAACGTATCCGCGAACTGCTCCCGCAGATGGAAGAGATATGGTAAGCGGCGGGCGGTTACCAGCCACCCTTTTTTGCCCATAGCGATTTATAGCGGCCGGTCCGAAGCAAGGAATCCATTGTGTTCATCAGACTTTGCAGAACGGAATGGTCCATGGCCGCCTCGACTTGCGGAATGGAGGGATGGTCGGGCGCGATATCCTTGAGCAACTTGAGGTGTCGGTCGGCGATATCCATTTCGCCGATGCATGCAAAATAGGTCGCCAACAGACCGGCAAAAGCCACGAATTCCGTCACATGAAAGCGCCGGCGGTTGGGATATAGCAAAGCCAGATCGAACTTGTGATCGAGGATTTGCGCAACCCTTTCAGGCCGGCCTTCACGGATACACCAGTGGCCGTAAGCGACGATTGCGAACAGGTAATCCGGAAAACGTCGATACGTTTCCTCGATGAACGCGTTGCATTTGGTCTTCTGACCGTTAACCTGATAGGCCATGGTCAGGAAATTGTACAACATGGACACATCCGGAAACTCCTGAACCATCGCCTCCAGCTCGCGGACGTAAGGGCTGGGATCGCTCTGGACTTTTTCGGCCATGTCCAGGATGCGTTGGCGGTCTTGGGGAGCGAGGCGATCAAGATCCCAATTGTCGAGCGGTTCCTCGGTAATCTCGTATTCGGTGAGCATGACGATCGGGCCGTTATCCGGTTCGGACAAAAAAACGTCACGGTCGAAAGAGTCGAGTCGCGATAGTTGACGGTGGGCACGGCGATGGCGTCTGGATTTCTGGAAATGACCTTTTCGGCTCATGACGATCCTCCTTGATCTAGGCCCGGCCTCCGCATCCATCGGAGCAGCAGGGAAATGTTTTTTTGTATTCATAATGTTCGCGAACGAAACCGGCTTTGTCAATGAAAAAAATCGAATTGTCCCATTTTGCGCGGGATCGATGCGGCGGGATGATCCTCCGCCGGATAAGGATCAAAAGCCTGTAAAGAGGGTATTTTCCGATTTCCGTCGTTTTTCGATTCACGCGATCTAACTCCTTATATTTAAGTTACATACGATCATTACGTGTATGCTGAAACTTTAATATTCGATATTTGGTGGGTTCGTTTCGTCTTTTTACATTTGCGTACTTGCCCCTTGCCCGGATCGCGGGGGCCGAGATACGCGGAATGGACGCGGATGTTCGTCATGTTGTAAGAACACAATAAGGTGTTCCGTTGGAAGAGGGCTGAAAGGGGCGAAGGGTGAAAACCCGCGAGAGCGCAATGAGCGACAGGGCATATGTCCCAGCAGCCGTGAGGAAAATGATTCCCGAACACCATCGAACGAGAAGGGATTCGCGTTCGAGCGAATTGCTCGCCTTCGGTCCCTCGCTGGCCCGCCATGGCGAGGCAGGCCCGCCTAGGCGAGGCAAGCGGGTAAACTGCTTCGGGCTGGTGTGACATTGCACTGCCTCCGTCCCTCGCTGGCCCGCCACGGCGGGTAAACTGCTTCGGGCTGGTAAATACTTTCCCTTGCTTGCGCTGCGGGCTGGTTAGTGGTTATGTAGTATCGGTCATTTCTCCATCCGTGTGGCCGTCAGGCGGATGGCGATCAGTTTCGGGAGCGAATCGGGATCGCCGGGCAAGGGGGGCAGGGAGTTATACAGACACACCGGACGGCCGCTGCGTACGGTTATCTGTTGACCGACTTCCTGTTTGCTGAATACCGGCAAGTGGATGCCCGGACTTGGTTCGATGGATGACTTGGCCAGGTTATTCCTAGCAAACTCGATGTACAGATCCGCGATCGGGGAGGGGTCTGAACGCCAGCGGCCTAATATTTGAAGTTGACGGCCCAGATCTTCGTAAGTGACGCGAGGGGCGGCTGTGCCCAGTCCGCTGACGGTTGCGTCTCGAATCACAGGGGTTTGCTCGCCGTTTGTCAGGCGCATCTCCTTGTCAAGAATGATGAATCCATCGGCGCGATACATCAGGCGAACCGGACCCAAGGCACGCAGGTTGTCGAGCCACTTGTCCGGTGTTGCCATGCTCGTTGATGCCCAGACATCGGGATTAACCGTCAACAGGTCTTTTGTATGACAGGCTACTTCAAAGACTTCGGTTTGAAGATGAGTCAGAGTAGCCACCTCCGCGGGAGTCGCTGGGTGGCCGA